>NZ_JBHWEB010000016.1:0-123297 GCF_042734395.1 Amycolatopsis sp. NPDC059657
GCTCAGAGCTGACGAACGCCACATTGGGAGGCTGAAACCTGACGAAAGCCACATTGGGATTTTTTTCCCAGGCCGCGGGCTAGGCGACGATCGTCGCGCCGAGTGAGGCCTGGCGGGTCAGGAGTTCGCGGCCCAGTTGGGAAAGGGTGTGCTTGACGGCCGTGCCCGCGCGCTGGGTTTCCAAGAGGCCCGCCTCGCGCAGGATCGAGGCGTGGTAGCTCGCCGAGGCGAGGGAAATCCCGGCTTCCTTGCTCAGCTGGGTGGTGTTGCAGCCGGTCGCGGCCGCGCACAGGACTTGGGCGCGGGTCGGGCCGAGCAGGGCGGCGAGTGCGGCCCAGTCGAACTCGCGGCGGGCGGTGCCCGCGGGGTCGAGCCAGGTCGGGTCGTGTGCGATCGGGTAGACGAGCACCGGGGGCAGGCCGGGGTCGGCGAGCAGGGTCGGGGCGCCCTCGCAGAAGAAGGCGGGGACCAGGCGTAGGCCGCGGCCGTTCAGGTAGAGGTCGCCTTGGACGTGGTCGCCGCGCAGTTCGAGGATCGGTGCCTGCCAGCGCAGTGCCGGGTGGAGGCCGCTGAACAGAGCCTCGACGCCACCGTTGAGCAGGACGCGGGCGCGCGCCGCGCGGTCGCCGCCGACCTGCTTTTCGATCTGGGACCAATGGGGCTGGATGGCCGTCCGGTGATACTCGGCGAGACCGCCGACGAGGTCACGCAGCGTAGCCGAACGCGGTTCGCCGAGCGCCTTCGTCCACGATGGACCGTTGAGCAGTGAGAGCTCGGAACGCAACCGCGGCACCGGCGTCGTGAGGACGGCTTCGAGCCCGGCGTCGAGGCCGCGAGCGCTTTCACCCGGCGTCAGGAAGTCCGGCGAGTAACCGCGCGCCGGGGCGATCCGGCACAGCTCGCGCACCTGCGCGGTCAGTGAAACATCGGCTGCCCAACGGCCGAACAGCGGATGGTCGACAGGGCCCTGCAAAGCATGCAGGCTGAGCAGCAGCTCCCACAGCGGATCAGGGGTCTCCGCCAGCGTCACCCGCGCGAGGTCGGCACCGCTGAAGTGGATCCGCAGCGACATGTGTCCCTCCGCAGGTCAGACCCTTTCAAGCCAGGTCGAAAGGCTTGCCACCTGGCAATGTCGACTATTGAATCATGCGCGTCGGGTGGCGGGCGGTGGTGACTACTGGGGGGCATCACCACCGGAAAACAAAACGGCGCGCCCGGGACCGCGAGGATCGCCGAACGCGCCGTTTCAGGGTCTGGGGTTACGGGACGACCTGCACCACGTCACCGACGCTCAGGCTGCTGAACAGCTTCGCGGAGGCCGCGGGCGACAGGTGGACACAGCCGTGTGAGTACACCGACAGGCTGCCGGTGTGGAACGCGATCCCCGGTGAGAAGAACACCGAGTTCGGCATCGGGGCGTCGAACTGCTTCGAGTGGTAGTTCTTCACCTTGCTGCTGACGTGGAAGGTGCCGATCGGCGTCGGGTTGCCCTTCCGGCCGCCGAGCGCGCCGACCGGGCCGTAGACGACCTGGCCATCCTTGAGAAGCCAGACCTTCTTCGCCGAGACGTCGAAGCAGACGTCCACGTTCGCCGCGCACGGCACACCGGCCGCGGCCTGCGGCTTGGGTTCCGGCTTCGGCGCGGGCTTCTTCGAGGTGGTCGGCGCCGGCTTCTTGGACGAGCTACTCGACGTAGGCGAAGGCGTGGGCTCAGCCGACGATGAGGACGACGACGGAGCCTCCGTCGTCTGCGGCGCGGCGTTCGCCGCCACCGGCACGGTGTCGACATTGCTGGGCGCACCGCCCGAACACGCGGTCAACACCACGGCCGCCAAAGCCGCCGCCACCCCCGCCAAGATCTTCTTCACGACGTCGTACCCCCACACTCAGAGTTGCTCTCCCTGTTCACACCCCAAGACGGGTGTAGCCCATTCGGGGTTGATCCACAAAGGTCACGATTCGGCGACGCACGACAAAGCGGGCCTTACCCCAGTGGGATAAGGCCCGCTTCACAAGCCGTTAAAGGCCGCGCTGGACCAACGCGCCACCGTCAACCTTGAGGTGCAAGGCCGTCACGTAGCGGGACTCGTCCGACGCCAGATAGGTCACCGCGTGCGAAACGTCGCTCGACTCCACGTACGGGATCGGCATCGCCTGGAACGTCGCGAAAGCAGGCTCCGCGTCCTCGCGGGTCGGGTTTTCCAGATCCGGCCGGAACGTCTCGTACATCGGCTGGCTCTGCAGCAGCGGTGTGTTGCAGTTGGTCGGGTGCACCGCGTTGATGCGCCTGCTGGTCGGCGCGAGCTGCACCGCGAACGCGTTCACGTACTGCACCAGTGTCTGCTTGGCGAAGGAGTACGCCGCGCCGCCTGGCCCGGCGGGCCCGGTGTCGCCGTAGCCGGGGATGAGACCGGCCGCGGAGCCGATCATGATGATCGAAGCGCCCTCACCCAGGTGCTGCATCGAGGCGTGCACGGTGTTGATCGCACCGTTGAGGTTGATGTCGACGGTCTCGGTGAAGTTGATGATCGGGCGCCCGGCGCCGATCGGCGAAATGCCCGCGTTCGCGATGACCACATCGAGCTTGCCCAGCTCGGCGACACCCTCGTCGATGGCGGCCTGCAGCCCGACGCGGTCGCGGACGTCCGCGACCTTCGCGACGATCCGCTGACCGGTCTTCTCGACCAGCCGCACCGTCTCCTGCAGGTCCTCTTCCGTCGCCAAGTCGTATTCGGGGGATTCGACGTTCGCGCAGATGTCGATCGCGATGATGTCCGCGCCCTCTTCCGCCAACCGCACAGCGTGGCTGCGACCTTGCGCCCGCGCCGCGCCGGTGATCAAGACGACCTTGCCTTCCACCCGGCCCATCGGCCCTCCATCTGCTCTGTTCTCCGGCTTCTTCGCATGCATCATGTGCCTTGCCCCGACCGAACTCCGAGGAATCAGGCGGCTTTAAGGGGCCCCTAAAAGCAAATCGGGGTGGACGGCGTCAAGAAGCCGGGTCAGTGACGCTCGCCGCCCCGTTCTCGACGTGCCCGGTGAAGCGGCGAAGGAAGCCGTCGGAGGTGTTCGCGGAGGCGGTGAGGTCGTACCACCAGTCCGCCGCGCTGATGGTGAAGAGGTCCTCGGCCGTGTACCGCCACGGGGGCACCCGGAAGCCCAGCCCGATCGGCTTCCCCTGGACAACTCGCCCGTGGTGACCACAGTGGACAGTGCGTCGCTCGACGAGGTCGGCGGCATCGGCGGCGGGACGTGGTCGAAGAAGCCGCCGCCCTCGTCGTAGTTGAGCAGGAACACCGTCTTCGCCCAGACGCCGGGGTTCGCGGCCGGCCCCGGTGGTCGGCGTGCTCGGACAACGCCGCGGGCGCGACGATCCACGAGACCTGCGGCAGTGTCCCGACGGCGATGTCGTCGCCGAACGCCTTCACCAGATCGGGAACGGTCGCGAGCCCCTTGTCGTACAAAGGGTTCCCGGCGCGCAGGCCCTTGAAGTTCTTGAACCAGGCCAGCGCGTTGTCCTCGAAGTTGCCGGTCTCCTGGTGGACCTTCCAGCCGACCCGGCCGACCGCAGTCGCTCGGCGTAAGTAGTGGTCGCAGATCGTGAAAGCGTTCGCGAGCTGGTGGTAGAAGTCGAGGTCCTGGCGCTGCAGTAGCCCATGCCGAGCGCGGGCTGGCGCGCGATGGAACGGCAGGATGTGCCCGCCGAGGAAACGGCGACGGCTGATCTCTTCCGCCATGAGAGGCCTCCGATCGTTTGGTAAAACATCCGGACCAATTACTTACCGTCAAGGTGACCCCGACCAGGAATCCCCGATGAGCGGGAGGTGAACATCAGCCGACACGCCGGACGTGCCTTCGCCGAGCGCCACCGGGCAGCGCCGTAAACTCGCGCCATGCCGAAGCGCCTTGGCCTGAACCTCTCCGATGACACGCACGCCCAGATCAAGCAGCGTGCCGACGCCGCGGGCATCTCGGTGAACGCCTGGATACTCGCCGCCATCGAGCGCGAGACGTTCCGGCAGCTCTGCCAGGAGACCAACGCCTGGTGGGCCGAGCGCCCTGAGCTGGCCGAACGCGAGCACCGGGACTACTTCAAGCGCCTGAACGGTGACCGTGACTCGTCGGCCGCGTAGGGGTCAGATCCGGACGGTCGACGCTTCCCGAATGGTGCTCATCTACTCCGGCAACATGTTCAACGACCTGCCGGACGTGCCGTACGTGCTGACCATGGAGGTCTCCACCCGCCGCGACCCGATGGACGTCGAGCTGCCGGACGGCAACCGCGTCGCCTACACCCGCCTCGACCGCGTGCCCAAGTCCGCGCTCGGCGACCTCGTCGGTGAAGTGTCCGCCGAGCTGCTCGAAACCATCAACACCAGGCTGTTCATGGTGCTGACGACCCAGTAGCCAGAGCGCCTGACCCCGTCCGGTAAGCTTCTCCACGGAGGATTGGCCGAGCGGCCTAAGGCGCACGCTTGGAAAGCGTGTTGGGTTCACGCCCTCGCAGGTTCGAATCCTGTATCCTCCGCAGCCGCAAGGCCCTGGATGTTCCGGCATCCGGGGCCTTGTCGCATTTGCTTGAAAAGACAGGTGACGGACCGTATGGCCCTATGACCCGGTGATCCACCCCGACCTGTACCCTCCGCATTACCGAGGCACACCACGGCCCCCGACGTAAAAACGTCAGGGGCCTTGTTTGATTCCCCCTATATCCTTGCCATACCGAAACATTCGGTCGACACACCACTAGGAGACCCGCCCCCATGGCCGGAGTGGAAGAGGTCCGCGCTGGTATCGCGCTCGCGAAGGACAAGGCATCGGCTGGTATCGCGGCGCTACAGCAGGCCAAAATGGCACTAGAGGAAGCCCAGCAGACGCTCCAGCAGGCCACTTCCGGCAGCAGCCAGTCCGAGGTCACCCAGTCGCTGGGACTGTTCGCCGAGGCGATGAACCAGATCGACGGGATCGCGAGCACGATCGAGGCGGCGAACTCCTCGGCCGAGTCCTACTCGGCGCGGCTTTGACCGGCGCGGGCGGGATCGAAGAACTACACCAGCTGCTCCAGGCCGTCCAGGCAGGCGTCGTCGAGGCCTCCGCGCAGTTCGAACGGGCGAAAGCCTTGCTCGAAGACGCTACGCGAGCCATCGTCGAAGCACAGGCGAAGGCCGAACCTTGGCTGCCGCCTGAGCTCGCGAAGGCCATCGAGGGACTGGACGCCCAGCTCACCAAGATGGCAGGCGTGAACGAACTGCTTACCGCGTACCAAAGCCGGTTGTAGGGAGACATGGCGAACAGGGCCGAGGAACAGCGCAACCGTGTCCGTACCGCGTTGGAGCGGGTCCGGTCCCAGATCGCGTTGGTGCTCGGCGCCGCCGCCAACGCCAGGCAGGCGGCGGAGGCCGAGCTCGCCAAGCTGGAGCTCGAACGGGTGATAGTGCGCGCGGGCATCAACCAGGTGACCCCGCAGCAGCAGGCCGAATGGAGCCGTCACCCCGCGTCCGCCGAGGTCTTCTCCGCGCTGCGTGCCATTCGCGGGCAGTTCTACACCGACTGGACCGCCGGGCCCAACGCGTTGCGGGAACTGGTCGCCGCGAACGCACCGGGCCCGGCCGGGCGGCCGCCGGGTGATTGGCTCGGCCGCGTCGGCGCGAATCCGGGATTGTCGGCTCCGGGGTTGTGGCGAATCGGTTCGGCGACCGCGGAAGGTCAAGACATTTCACGGGTGTTCGATGTCGCCGTCCCCCTTTTGGACGAAGCGCACCTTTCGATCACTTCGGCGCCGAAAACGCGGGAAGCGGTCGACGCGATCGTCGAAAACCTGCTGATGCGGGTGCTGAGCACGTTCGAACCCGGCGCCGTGCGCATTCATCTCTGGGATATCGGGCAGCTGACCGCGATCCTGCCGAGCCTGTACCCGCTCAGCCGCACCAGCGCGCTGACGCTGTACGACCCGAGCAGGCTCGAAGACCTGCTCGACGAACTCGCCGGGCATATCCGGCGCATCCACGCGACCGGCATGCAGGCCGGATACACCACGCTCAGCGAAATCCGGCGCGAGACCGGGCAGCGCACCGAGCCGTGGCGCATCGCCGTGCTCTACGGCAACGGCGAAACCCTTGACCACGAACAAGCACGCGAGCTCAAGCGGGTGGCCAGCGGCGCGCTCGCGGCCGGGATCTCGCTGATCCTGATCGACGTGCCGACGGCGTTGAGCACCTCGGTCGAGACGATCGACCTGCTCGACTCGCGGCGCGCGATGAGCAGCATGACCGGGCACGACCTGGTCGTCGACCTGGACACGCCGCTGCCGTCTTCGCAGGTCACGCGGGCCGCACGGGCGATCGCCGAGGCGCTGATCGCCAAGCAGGGCGGGCCGCGCTCGTTCGCCGACCTGCTGCCGACCGAGTTCGGCAAGGAGAGCTCCGCACGGGAGCTCCGCGCGCCCGTCGGGTTCTACGAGGGCGAGCCGGTCGACGTGGTGATCGGCGACGCCAGCCCGCATGTGCTGATCGGCGGGCCGAGCGGGTCGGGCAAGACGAACTTCCTCTACGCGCTGCTCGGCAGCATGGCCGCGCGGTATTCGCCGAACGAGCTGGCGCTGTACCTGCTGGACTTCAAGGAAGGCGTGTCGTTCGCCGGGCTCGCGCCGGGGCGCAAGGACGCGAGCTGGCTGCCGCACGCGCGGCTGGTCGGGATCAACGTCAACACCGACCGCGAGTTCGGCTTGGCGCTGCTGCGTTTCCTCGCCGAGGAGCTGCGGCGGCGGTCGGCCGCGGCGAAGGAGCACGAGGTCACCAACCTCGCCGACCTGCGCGAACAGGACCCCGAGGGGCACTGGCCGCGGATCGTCGCGGTGATCGACGAGTTCCAGTACCTCTTCGCCGGGCGTGACGCGGTGACCGCGCAGGCGACCCAGCTGCTCGAGGACATCGCGCGGCGTGGGCGTTCACAGGGCATCCACCTGGTGCTCGCGAGCCAGGACGTCGCGGGCATCGAGGCGTTCTGGGGCAAGCCGGCGGTGTTCGAGCAGTGCACGCTGCGGATCGCGATGCCCAAGGCGCGCCGGGTGCTGGCCGACACGAACAACGCGGCCGTCGCCGCGCCGAAGTGGCACGCGGTGATCAACCACGATTCCGGGGTGGCGCACGGGAACCAGCTCGCGCACGTGCCGGACGCGAGCAGCAAGGACGTGTTCGTCAAGCTGCAGCACAAGCTGTGGGAGCGGCATTCCGACGGGCCGCGGCCACGGCTGTTCGACGGCGCGCATTCACCCGAGCTGGACCGTTTCCCCGCGTTCACCCGCCTGAAGCCGAATTCCAAGCCGCGGGCGCTGGTCGGTCAGTCGATCGACGTGACCGAGGCGGCCTGCGGGGTGGAACTGCCGTCCGCGCCGGGCCGCAACATCGCCGTGCTCGGTTCCGCTGCCGCCGAGGCGTTGTCCATTATGGACTCTTCGGCGCGGTCACTCGCTCGCCAATACCGGCATGGCGCGGTCGAGTTCATCCTGAGCTGCCCGATCGAGTCGTGCGTGCCCGCGGTGACCGAGCTGCTGCATCAGCTGCGGGCGGAGGGCCACAGCGCGACGTTGCTCGACGAGTTGTCGCCTCGGCTGACCGAGCTGTCCGAAGGTTTGTCCACTTTGGATACTCCGAAAGTCTTGCTGCTCTACGGTGTCGACGCCTCCTTGCCCGCTCTGGAAGCCAAGGCGCCTGGCGTCATGAAGAGCGGCCTCGATCACCTGCGGGTGCTGCTCAAGCAGGGTCCTGGACATGCCGTGCACACCATCGGCTGGTGGCGCAGTGTTTCCCGGCTCAAGGACACGCTCGGGTTCGCGGGCACCGACGACATCGGCACCTGGGCCGCGCTGGACGTGCAGGGCAACGAGCTGGCACCGTTCGCGGCAGGCATGGTCGTGCACTGGTCGCCGCGGCCTGGTCGCGCGTTGTTCTTCGACCGCAGCACGCATGGCGCACCGGAAGTGATCATCCCGTTCCAGCGGCCGGATGGTGGAGCATGACGATCGACGACAACGCGACCGCGGCGATGCGCTACAAGGAGATCGTGAGCATGGCTCGCGGCTCCGCGGAGCAACTCCGCAACTGGGAACTCGCCAGGGCGGACGAACTCGAGTACGCCAAGGCCGAAGCGGCGGCGGCCGTCACCGCCGCCACCGAACGCGAAGCCTGGGCCTCCGAGCGCGCGATCCGCTGGTGGCGCATGGCGATCCACAACGTCAACCGCCTGCCATGGCTGGAAACCGGCGGAGACCCGGAGCCCGCGTCCAACGCCCGCCCCCAGTACCTGGAGCGCTACCTCGAAGAGGTCAAGCCCTCCTACCAGGAGCTCGTCCAGGCGGTACTGGCCCTCGGCTGGCGCGCCAAACGCTAAAGAGGTCGTGAGTGGTATGGCCGGTTAGAACCGGCCATACCACTCACGAGCACTACGGCTTGGGCAAATACTTGCCGAGCAGCTGGTCCAGGTAGTCGAGCAGGTCGTAGAACGCGTCACCGATCGCGTTCCCCGTGCTCGGCCGAAACCGCAGCACCTGCGGGTCGTGGTCACTGGCCTGCTGGACGAACTCGGCGTTGATGTGCACGACGTCGTAGTCGAGGCCGCGCGTGGCCTTGGACGCCAGGATGTGGTCGAGCACCTGGGACTGGCCCTCGAACACGTAGCTGTACCGCTCGCTTTCCGGCACCGTCGCGATGAGGTCGGTCAGCGCGCCACCGGCGGTCAACGTCTTCACCGCGGGCGAGAACGGGTAATCGTTCAGGTCACCCGCGACGATGATGTTCGCATGCTTGTCCGCGGCCAGCAGCTGGTCGACGAAGCCACGCAGCACGGTCGCCTGCTTCGCACGCTGGACCTCCGAGCTGCGCGTCGGCGGCTGGAAGCGGCCGTGCGTCGGCTGGTCGCCGCCCTTGGAGTTCATGTGGTTGGCGATGACGAACACCGTGCGGCCACCGAAGACGAACTCGCCTGCCAGCGGCTTGCGGCTCGACGTCCACGCCTCGTTGGCCGGGTCGACGCGACCGGGCGAGAGCGTCAGCTGTGCCTTGCCGTGCACCTTCTTGACGCCGACCGGCGTCACCGCGTCACCGCCCGGACGGTCCACAAAGGACACGCGAGCCGGGTTGAACAGGAAGCCGACCCGGATGTTGCCGCCGGGCTGGCCACCGTCGGTCAGGTCCTGCGGGTCGATCTCGCGCCACTGGTAGCGCGGGCCGCCTGCCGCGACGATCGCGTCGGTGAACTTCTGCAGCGTCTGGTCTGCCGCGACGACACC
Organism: Amycolatopsis sp. NPDC059657; assembly: GCF_042734395.1. Classification (NCBI taxonomy): domain Bacteria; kingdom Bacillati; phylum Actinomycetota; class Actinomycetes; order Pseudonocardiales; family Pseudonocardiaceae; genus Amycolatopsis; species Amycolatopsis sp. NPDC059657. Next base: position 9,287 of record NZ_JBHWEB010000016.1, read on the forward strand.
GTCGCCGTTGCCCTTCGGGCCGTTGTTGTCCTGGATCTCTTCCAGCGTCACGATGTCCGGCGACGCGAGGCTGTCGACGATGCCGTGCGCGAGCTGGTCGAACTTGGCCTGCGTGTCCAGCGGCGAGAGGTTCTCGACGTTGTACGTGGCGACCGCGAGCTCGCCGGTGCGCTGCCCGCGGGTGGTCTCGCGCTGCAGCTTGTTGTCCTTCTCGGCGCCGAGCACCGAGGCCTGCAGCGTCGGGCCGCCGAAGTTGCTGTACTCGATCGGCCCGGAGGTGACCCCGGTCAGCACGTCACCGGTGTTGACCACCGGGAACGGGCGCTGGTCGAACGGGATCAGCGACTGCACCTTGAGCACGCCGGAGTTGAGCTTGTCGTAGTCGAGGTAGACCGAGCCGCCGCGCACCGACGGGTGCTGCTCCGGCTTGGCGGTGATGTACAGCTCGTTGAACGAGGTCGTCGGGCCGACGACCCGCGCGTCCGTGAAGCTGACGATCTCACTCTCGTGCGACTCCCAGAAGTCGAGCGAGTACTTCGACGGCTCGAGCGGCAGCGCCTCGATGTTGCCGCCAACCTGCGGCGCGACGGCGTCCGGGACCATGCTCGACACGACCGGGGTCGCGCCGGGCAACGGGTTGCCGCTGGAGTCGACCGTCCAGGTGGCAGGCGAAAGCTCGGTCAGCGACTGGAAGTTCGAGGTGGTGGGCGCGTCGGGGTAGAACTCGCGCACGGTGCCCGCGACGGTCACCGCGTCGCCGACGGCCACGGCCGGGGTGGTCGAGCCGGTGAAGACGAACAGGCCCTCGCTGGTGCGCGGGTCGGCGTCCGGCTGCGAGTCGGTGATCCAGAAACCACGTACCGAGCCGAACGGGCGGACGGCGGTGACCACACCGGTCACGTTCGCGACCTTCTGGTCCTTCAGCGGCGAAATGCGCGTGGTGCCCTGGATGTCGTGGACCTTGGCGTTGGTGGGAGCCGGTCCGGGGTCGCCGCCGGTGCTCTCGCCCTTGGTGTTGGTCGGGGTGGGCGCGACGGCGGTGAAGTCGGCCGCGTTGTCGTCGGTGTCGGCCAGCGAGACGGCACGCGCGACGGCGTTGGTGTTGCTCGGCGCCGGAGCCGGCGAGGTTTCGCGGACGACCGCGCCGCCGAAGCCGACCAGGTCCTTGATGCGGGTGTCCGCCGCGCAGTCGGCCGCGGTCTTGCAGGTCAGCGCGGTCGTGCCCTGGACGAGCGCGATCGTGCCCGCGGTGGCGGACATCGCGATGGCGCCGGTGGCGTCCGGGGTCGGCAGCGCGACGGTGCCGCCGGCGCCCTTGCCCTCGGCGACCAGGTAGCGCTTGCCTGCGGCGACGCTGCCGGTGAGCGCGGTCGACTGCCAGGTGCTGGACGCACTCGGCGAACCCGGCAGGTACTGGACGCTGAAACCGTCGAGGCTCACGGGCGCCGCGCCACGGTTGGCCAGCTCGATGAAGTCGTTGGTCAGCGTCGCGCCGCTGTTGCCGCCTCCGCCGTAGACCTCGGCGATCACCGCGTCCGCGCTGGGTGCCGCGATGGCGGTGGAGGCGCCCAGGACAAGGCCGCTTGTGACGGCAAGAACTAACAGACTTCGTCGGGAGTTCGTCACCCTGAGTCCCCTTATTCACTCGGACGGTCGACGAATAATCCCCCGAACAAGTGAGTAGCGGGAGGCCAATAAGGCAACAATTCGTGACTACTTCCCTTGGCTCCATCCATCGTGGAAGGATGAGGGTCCGCCGCCTGGGACCTGTTCAGGAGGCGTTTCTTTATGCCCATGCTGCCTTGGCTGGTGTCGCTCGTCACAGCCGCGACCGTCCCCGTCGTGGACCCCCAACTGCCCGCCGATGGCTTCAGCGTGATGACACCGGCGACCTCGGTGGCCTCCCGCAGCGACCGCAGGCCGGTGGCGGGCGGGGTATATGACCCGGTCGCGGACCAGACATTCATCTCGTGGTCGGGCAAATCGGCCGACACTTACGTGCAGGCGTACGACCACAAGAAGAAGACGTGGACGTCGCCGAAGAAAATCTCCGGCGGCGAGTCCGATTCGCACAACTACCCGACGATGGTCTTGGCCGCCGACGGGCATCTCCTGATCTTCCGCGGCATGCACAACACACGGACGGTGATCAACCGCGCGCCGAACGTCCATTCGCTGGACGGCACCTGGACCGAGACGAAGGTAGCGGCGGGTAATGCCGCGAGCTACCCGATGCCAGTCAAGCTCAACGACGGCACGCTGTTCCTGTTCTACCGCGAGACGACCAACCAGATCGATCCGAAGGCCGCTGCCGACTTCCGGCCGATGAAGTACATCGTGTCCAAGGACAACGGCAAGACGTGGAAGAACTCGGTCCAGCTGACCGGCAAGCCATGGGCGTTCGGCTCGAAGGGCCGCGCCGACCACATGGACGAGATCTACGTCGGCCAGCTGCGCCTTGTGCCCGAGACGGGCCGCATCCAGTTCGCCTACACCCTCGCGGGCGGCGGGCCGACCCAGCACAAGCACGACGTCTACCACCGCAACGTCTACTACGCGTCCTTCGACCCGGTCAGCCTGAAGTTCTACTCGGCGGCCGGGCGCGACCTCGGCACGCAGGTCGACGACAGCGAGCAGGAGCAGTACCTCAAGGTCGCCGACACCCCACTCGAACTCCCCGGCGGCGCGAAGTCGCCGGACTACATCCTGCAGGTGGGTTCCCAGTCCGGTAAGCCGTTCGTCCTCTGGTTCCAGTTCGACTCGAAGGGCGTCCCCCTCGACTACGCGGCAACCTGGAACGGCACCTCATGGGACCGCAAGCAAGTCACCACAGGCCTGCGCCTCCGCGAAGCCGAACCGCTCGACGCTCTCACCTGGCGCGTCTACGGCACCCGCGACAACAAGCCGAACATCGAGACGTTCCTGCTCACCCCCGGCAACACCTGGAAGCCGGAAACCACGATCACCACAGCGAAACCGGTCCAGCGCATCGAGGTCATCACCGGCTTCCACGACCCGGCGCGCATCCTGATCTCGGGCGCCTCGACCGACCGGGACGTCTCCGTCGCCGACGGCGACATCTACGTGGCCGGGTACAACTAAAAAAATCCCAATGCGGCTTTCGTCAGCTCAGAGCTGACGAAAGCCACATTGGCGTGCTGAAACCTGACGAATGCCGCATTGGGATTTTTTCCAGGTACCCAGAGCGCCCGAAAGTACCGAAAGACGCATTGGGGCAAAAAGGTGGAGGAGCGGACCGCGTTGTCCGCTCCTCCGGGTCTCGTAATGGTTACCAGCGATACCAGCGGCCGCCGCCGGTGGCCGGGCGGATGAAGAAGCCCAGCAGCCACAGGATCAACACGATCCCAGCTATCCACCAAAGCGCGTGCACCGCGAATCCGGCGCCGCCCAGTACCAGTGCCAGCAAGAGAACTACGATCAGCAGACCCATTTTACTAACCTCCCGGTTACGCGCTCAGCAGCTGGTTGAAGAAGGAGCGGTAGCTCCGCAACGCCACCCGAAGGTCCTCGGTGGGCGCTTCTCCTTGCTGCCATTGGGATTCGAGCTCACGCTTGTGCTCGGCGAAGGTCGCGGCCAGCGACTGCATGATCGCCGCGACCAGCTGGTCGGCGTCTTCGACGGCTCGTCTCGGGTCGTCGACGAAGGCGGCCTGCAATTCCTGCCACTGCGCACGGAATCCTTCGACTTCTTCCTGGCCGAACAGTTCCCTGGCGGGTTCGTCCTGGCGGGTTTCGTTGATGGGCGCGTTCTCGTCGGAACCGGCCTCGACTTCACCGCGCTCGGAGACTTCGCCTACCTCCGAGACTTCACCGTTCCCCGAGACTTCATCGCGCTCCGAGACCTCACCGCGCTCCGACTCGTAGTTGTCCGGTTCGACCTCACGCGACTCGTGTGCGTGACCGGCGTCCAACAGATCCTGCGTGTTCAATCCGCGTTCTTCCATCTCGTTCACCTCCGCTGCTCGTCGGCGTGATGCGCCTTGTCGTGATGCCCGTTGTTCTGGTGCCGATCGTCGGCGCCGTCGGTCAGCAGGTCCTCGAAAACGTTGCGGTAGCGCACCATCGCCTCACGCAGCCGCTCCGTCGAGGCCTGGCTGTGCTCGTGCTCGGACAGCGTGTCGTGCGCCGCACGGTACTGCTCGAGCGTGCGGGCGTGGCGCACGGAAAGGTCCGCGGCCTGCTGTTCGTAGCCGCCATCGGTGGGATAACCGCGCTCGGCCATCAGTTCGCCCAGCACCCGGTCGGCTTCGGTGAGCGCACCGGAGGGCCGGTCTACGAACTGTTCTTGGATCAGAGCCCAGCGCTGCGTGTACCGCTCACGCGCGGAGGCCGACAAGGGCTTGATGTCGAGCTCCTTGTGCCGCTTCTCGCGCTCGACGAGCTCACGCTCTGCCGCACGCGGGCTTTCCTGCTCCTGCACGGCCCGCTCGTACTCCGGGCCGAACTGCTCTTTGAGGTGGCGACGACGCGTCTGCTTTTGGAACAGGACTGCGACCAGAGCCACAATCACGACCGCCGCGACCACGAGGATGACAACCACTGTCGTGGACATCGGTTTCTCCTTGGGTTCTTTTACCCCTACTCCAAAGAGATTCCCGCTCGCGGGCTTCGGAAACTACGCCAGACGGCGCAACCCTGCTCGGCATCCGCCGCGACCGTCCACAAGCGACAGTCACGGTGAGACGCGTACGAAAAACGCCGGGTGGGTCACTTGGACTCACCCGGCGTTTCGTACCGCTGGCGGTGGCGGTGGGATTTGAACCCACGGACGGGGGTTACCCGTCACACGCTTTCGAGGCGTGCTCCTTCGGCCGCTCGGACACGCCACCGCCAAGAAATATACCCGACCGCCTGAGTGCGCCTCGAAGGGGTCCATGTCTTGCTCATCCGGCGCTCTGAACAGCGCCGATGCGTGAAATCAGGCGTGGCCCCCGCCACGCTGGCCCGCGAAAAACTGCCCCAGCAGCGCGGCGCACTCGCTCTCGAGCACACCGCCGAACACCTCGGGTCTGTGGTTCAGTCTTCGATCGCGCACGACGTCCCACAGTGAGCCGACCGCGCCAGTCTTGGGCTCCCAGGCGCCGAACACGAGCCTGGCGACGCGGGCGAGCACCAGCGCCCCGGCGCACATCGTGCACGGCTCGACGGTCACCGCCAGTGTGCAGCCCTCGAGGCGCCAGCCGTCGCCGTGTCTTCGGGCGGCGGCGCGGATGGCCAGAATCTCGGCGTGGGCCGTGGGGTCTTCGAGCTCTTCGCGCGCGTTGCGGGCGGTGGCGAGCACCGAACCGTCCGGCCCGAAGACGACCGCACCGATCGGGACGTCGGCACCAGAACCTCGCGCCACCTCCAAGGCGGCGCGGACGGCGTCTTCTGGGGCTCTCAGATCTCGTCCAGCAGCTTGGTGAACTCGCTGTCGAAGCCACAGCGCTGGGCGATCATCTGCAGTTGCTCGTCCGGATAGAGGTCCACCTCTCCGACGATAACCTCAAGCTCGACGCCCGGCAGGCCGAGATCGGCGAGAATCTCGAGATCGCCCTCCGGCCAGACCGACTCGTCGTCCTCGTCCGGCGGATCGACGCGCAGCAGATCGAGCACGTCGGCCGCGATGTCGTAGTCGAGTGCCGCCGCCGCGTCGGACAGCAGCAAGGATGGACCTCGCGGGCTGGGCCGGACGATCACGAAGAACTCGTCGTCCACCGCGAGCAGCCCGAACGAAGCACCGGTCGACCGTAATTTCCCGAGTTCCGTGATCGCGGCATCGAGCTCGGACAGCGCACCGGAATCCAGCGCACTGCACCGCCACTTGCCGTCTTCACGGACCACGGCCACCGCGAACCCCGTGATGGGCTCTTTAACCGCCATGCGCACACCGTATTCCCGTCTCCGGATGAGCGCACACACGGTGCGCCGACAGGCCGTCAGGTGCCACTATCGGGACATGACCGGACCCACCGACCTGCCGACCCTCCCGGACGCCCGCTTCGCCGGTTTGCTCGACGAGGCCAAGGCGCTGCAGGACAAGACCGTCTCGCTCCGCCGCGAGATCCACCGCCACCCGGAGCAGGGCCTGCACCTGCCGAAGACGCAGGAGGCGATCCGCAAGGCGATCGAGGACCTCCCGCTCGAGATCACCCCCGGCAAGTCGACGACCTCGCTCACGGCCGTGCTACGGGGCGCGAAGCCCGGTCCGGCGGTGCTGCTGCGAGGTGACATGGACGCGCTGCCGCTCCAGGAGGACACCGGTCTCGACTTCGCTTCGGCGACCGACGGCACGATGCACGCCTGCGGCCACGACACCCACGTCTCGATGCTCGCCTCGGCCGCGCGGCTGCTCGCCGCGCACCAAGACGAGCTGGCAGGCTCGGTCGTGTTCATGTTCCAGCCCGGCGAAGAGGGCTATCACGGCGCGAGGCACATGATCCACGAAGGCGTGCTGGAGGCGGCCGGTGAACGCGTCGAGCGCGCGCTCGCGCTGCACATCTTCAACAGCGCGAAGTCCGGAGTCATCCAGACCAGGCCGGGACCGCAGCTGGCGTCGGCCGACAGCTTCGTCGTCCGCGTGACCGGCAAGGGCGGGCACGGCTCCGCGCCGCACGACGCCATCGACCCGGTGCCCGCCGCGGCCGCGATGGTCGGCGCGCTGCAGACGATGATCACGCGCAAGGTGAGCGTCTTCGAGCCTGCCGTGCTTTCGGTCACCCGGATCACCGCGGGCACGACCAGCAACATCATCCCGGAGACGGCCGAGCTGGAGGGCACGATCCGGACGCTGTCGGAGCAGACCCGCGCGTTCGTCCGCGCCGAGCTGCCCAAGGTCTGCGAGGCGATCGGCGCCGCGCACGGCTGCCGGGTGATGGCCGATGTGGAACCGGGCTACCCGGTGACGGTGAACGACGACCACCTCGCCGAGCACGTGCTGTCACTGGCCGCGGAGGTGCTCGGCGCGCGGTACGCCGAGGAGATGCCGTACCCGGTGATGGGCGCAGAGGACTTCTCCTATGTGCTGCAACGGGTTCCCGGCGCGTTCGCGTTCCTCGGCGGCTGCCCGCCCGATGTCGATCTCGCCGACGCGGCGCCCAATCACTCCAACCGGGTGATCTTCGACGAAGCCGCCATGGCACACGGTGTCGCCTTGTACGCCGCGTTCGCTCTGGACGCCTTGCGCTGAGTGGCAGGATGAGCGGCGTGCGAGACGTATGCGTCATCGGTCTGGGCTTGATCGGCGGATCGCTGCTGCGCGCCGCGACGGCGGCCGGCAGAACGGCGTTCGGTGCCACGGCGTCCGAAATGGACGCGGACGCGGCGAGCAGACAGGGCTTCGACGTCACCGCCGACGTGGCGGTCGCACTGCGCCGCGCGGCCAAACAGGACGCGCTCGTGGTGCTGGCCGTGCCGCTGCCCGCGGTCGAGGACGTGCTGCGCCAGGTGTACGAGTACGCCTCGAACTGCCTGCTCACCGACGTGACCAGCGTCAAAGGGCCGGTATTGGACTCGGTCAAGCGGCTGGCGAAGTGGAACAAGTTCGTCGGCGGCCACCCGATGGCAGGCTCGCAGGAGTCCGGCTGGACGGCCACCGACCCCGAGCTATTCCAAGGCGCACCCTGGGTCGTCTGTGTCGAAGAGGACACCGACCTGCAGGCGTGGGCCGAGGTCGCGCAGCTGGCGATCGACGCCGGCGCGCACGTGATCCCGCTGCCCGCCGACTCGCACGACGAGACGGTCGCGCGCATCTCGCACCTGCCGCACCTGTTCGCCGCGATCCTCGCGACGATCGGGGCGCAGGGCGGGCCGCTCGCGATGGCACTGGCCGCCGGCTCGTTCACCGATGGCACGCGGGTGGCGCAGAGCCGTCCCGACCTGGTGCGCGCCATGACGGAGGGCAACAGGGCCGCGTTGCTGCCGATCGTCGACGAGGCGCTCGGCAGGCTCGGCGCGACCCGCGGCTCGTTGGCGTCGACCGGCGGGCTCGCCGCGACGATCAACGCCGGTCACGAGGGCGCGCAGATGTTCCAGGCCAGCAAGAACGTGCAGCGGGCCGGGGTGCGGGTGAGCCTGACCGCCGATGACGCCAGGGACGGCCTCATCGCGCTCGGCGAGCGCGGTGGCCGCATCACCGCCTTCGACGGGGACACGGCCATCGGCGAGGTCAGCTAGCTACTTCGGCTCGTCCGGGGTTTCGTCGTACTTGTTGATGAAGTCCTTGGCCTTCCCGGTGACCGAGTCGATCTGGTCACCGTGGCCGAACTTCGACTTCGCGAAGTCACTGGCCTTGTCGAGGCCGTCCTCGATCTTGTCGCCGTGCTCGCGAAGAGCTTCCTCTGCCTTGTTCTTCAACGCGTCGAAATCGATGCCCATGGCCCCCATCAAACCCGATCCGGCTCCGGACCGCGCACCGCGTCGAACGCGGCGGACACCTGATCCGCGACCCCGGCGAGCCGCTCGCTCTCCGGGAGCGGCATCGTCACCGGCCAGCGCTCCTCGCGGATGGCCGCCGCCAGCTCGGCCAGCGCTGCCTTGACCAGCTCGACCTCGGCGGGATCGGGCAGGTCACCGCTGTGCACGACGACCTGGGTGACGGCGTCGGTCACCCGCTCGAGCCCGGCGATGACCGGCCACCACGCGACGGCCTGGCGCCCGTTCGGCGACGGCTCGACGACGACCTGCTGGAACGCGGTCCGCAGATCGGCGAGTGCCCGGTAGGCCTTGCGGCGGGCGCGTGAGCGTTCCAGCCGGTCTTCACCCGAGACGGTGAGCGCGCGCTCGACGTACTTCGAGACGACGCCCATCGCGTCCGCGAGCAGCCCGCCGACGCGCGGCCTGCGGCTGCCAGGCCAGAGCAGATAACCGAAGAGCAGCACGATCGCGCAGCCGAGCACGGTGTCGACGAGCCGTGCGGTGGCGACCGACCAGGTCCCATTGGTGGACAGGTCGGTCTGCAAGATGATCAGCGGGGTGACGAACGCGCTGAGGATGCCGTAGTTGCGGACCTTCCCGATCGCGACGCCGCCCGCGAAGAGCCCGATCAGCACCACCAGCGCCCAGCCGTGCACGCCGAACCCGAGCGCCACGGCGCCGATCGCGACCCCGGCGACCGTGCCGATCCCGCGCAGCACCGCGCGGCCGAACACCGAGCCGAAGTCCGGCTTGAGCACCAGGCCGACGGTCAGTGTCAGCCAGTACGACCGCTCCAGCGGGATGAGCCAGCCGACCAGCTCCGCCAGCGCGACGCAGTAGGACAGCCGCAGCGCCGCGAGCCAGGTCAACGGACCGGAGACCAGCGAAGACGCCCACTCGCGCAGGCGGCGCAATGGTGAGGTCGGCGTGCCGCGCTTGCGGTCGTCGCCCTTGCCGATGCGGATCAAGCCGTTGTAGAGCGCTTTCGTGCCGGAGTCCGCGTCCGGCGGCGGCTTCGGTGCCTGTGGCAGCGGCTGGTTCGCGAGCACGGCGGCCGCGGCGGTGGTGAGGTAGTCGATGACCTCGGCGGGCGCGCGGCGTCCGGTGTGGACGAGCGCGACGGCGGCTTCGACGGCCTGTGTCGTCGCCGACAGCAGATTGAGCAGCTCGCGGTAGGCGGCGTCACGGCCGGAAAGCCAGGAGCGCGCGGTCAGCAGGCGGTCGTAGCCGGTGTTCATCGCGGTCGTGAGCTGGTTGCGGGCGACGCGCGCGGTCGCCTCGTCGGCCGCGGAGAGCATCGCGGCGAGTTCGATGTAGACGTGCGCGACGGCGTTGCGTTCCGGGCTGGTCGCGCGGAACGTCCAGCTGGCCAGCGCGACGACCAGGCTCCACGCGGCGCCGAGCAGGAAGAGGCCGAGCGCGTGCTCGACGCGGACCCCGGTGGCGTGCTGGCCGGTGCCGAGCACGCAGAAGACGAACATCTGCAGCCCGGCGACGGACGCGTTGCTGCCAGCCGCGCTGATCAGCGCCGATATCCCGGCTACGAGCACGACGGCGATCGCGGACGCGGCGACGCTCGGTCCGGTCAGCAGCCCGACGAAGTAGCCTGCGGCGGCCGCGCCGCTCGCACCTGCCAGCCGGATCGCGCGGTAGCGGTACGGGCCTGCCGACTCGGAGAGGACCGCGGGCAGCGCGCCGGTCGAGAGCATGGTGCCGACGGTGATGTCGCCGATCCAGAATCCGACGGCGAGCGGGACGGTCAGCGCGAGCACCGCCCTGACCACCATGTTCCAGGGAATGGGAACCGGCTTGCTGCGCAGGAGCTGGACCAGCCAATGCGGCGCGGCGAAATCGGGGCGCGTCGTGCTCACGTGACCATCTTGACCTATCGGCGGGCGGCCGGATTAATTATCGTCGCGTCAACAACCGTTTCGGGAGGCTCAAGTGGGCAAGACGTTCGGCTTCGAGGTCAACCGCACGAGCACGGCGACGGCGGCGACGCTGTTCCGGCTGGAGACCGACGGCGGCCGCTGGTCCGATTGGGCGAAACCGGTGATCGTCCAATCGAGTTGGGAACGCGAGGCCGCACCGGTCGGCGGGGTCGGCGCGATCCGCCGGGTCGGGCTGTGGCCGCTCCTGATGCGCGAGGAGACGATCGAGTACGAACAGGACCGTCGCCACGTCTACGCCTTCGCGGGCCCGCCGGCGCCGGTGAAGGACTACCGCGCGGAAGTGTTCTTCACCCCAAGGGATGACGGCGGCACCGACCTCCGCTGGACCGGATCATTCACCGAATCGTTGCCAGGCACCGGAAGTGTGCAGCTGGCCGTCCTCAAGACCGCGATCCGAGTCATCTCGGCACGTTTGGTTGCAACAGCGGAACGTAACTCATGATCACCTGAGACAACCCACGATCGCGTGACACGTCCTCCTATCGGGTAGTTCTTGCCCGACAAGGGCTGTTTCTTTTTAAAGAACCAGGGGACGTGTCATGCCAAAAAGGACACGAGTGGGGTGCGCACTCGTAGTCGTTCTGTCGCTCTTGGTGAGCTGTTCGACGCCGGATCCACAGCCGGACAGTCAACAGCGCAACCCGGCGCCCGGAGCGGCGCCCGCGCCGGTGAACGCGGCGCCGTACCCGTTCGGCCAGGTGCAGCAGAAAGCGCCGCCGGTCGCGGACGGCAAGGTGCCGGTGGTGCGCAGCATCAAGACCGACAAGCCGTACGTGTTCATCACCATGGACGACGGCGCGGTGCCGGATCCGCAGGCGCAGCAGCTGATCCAGCAGTCGGGCGCGCACCCGGTGCTGTTCCTGAACCAGAAGCACGTGAAGGGTCACGAGGCCTACTTCAAGGGCCTGCTCGACTCGGCGGGCGCGTCGCTCGGTGACCACACGGTCACCCACCCGAACCTCAAAGGCAAGCCGTATGACTTGCAGCACAAGGAGATCTGCGACGACGCCGACGACTTCGCCCGCGAATTCGGCCAGCGCCCGAGCCTGTTCCGCCCGCCGTACGGCAACTACGACCAGACGACGCTGAAGGCGGCGGCCGACTGCGGCATGCGCGTCGCGGTCCTCTGGACGGCCGCGGTCAACGACGGCGTGGTCCAGTTCCAGGTCGGCGACAAGCTCCGGCCGGGCGACATCGTCCTGATGCACTTCCGCAAGACCTTCGCCGAGGACTTCAACGCCTTCATCGCCCAGGCCAAAAAGGACGGTCTCACCCCCGTCCCGCTCCCCGACTTCCTAGGCTGACCCGCCGCCTGATCCGGCGAAAAAAATCCCAATGTGGCTTTCGTCAGCTCTGAGCTGACGAAAGCCACATTGGCGTGCTGAAACCTGACCAATGCCACATTGGGATTTTTTTCCCAGGGTCGGCGGGGTCAGCCGGCGCCCAGGCAGAGGAAGGGGCGCCGGAACGGGTCGACCGCTGTGGCTTCGGCCAAGGCGGTGGCCGGGGGAATGCCGGCCGCGAGTTGGCGGTGGAGGTCGGTCATGGCTTCGGCCGCGGCGCGGTCGCCTACGCGGGCGATGGCGCCGATGACCGTGCGGGAGCCGCTCGCCAGCAACGTCCCCGCGAAACCCAGTGCTTCTTCGCCGGGGCGGATGTGGCTCATGGCGAGTTCGCACGCGGCGAGCACGACGCGCTCGGGTGGGTGGGTCAGGCGGGAGGTCTCGTGGGCGAAGAGCGGGCCGTCGACCAGTTCGAGGCGGGAGAACAACGCGTTCGCGGGCTCGTGGGCGCCGTGGGCGACCAGGTGCGCGGTGCCGGAGCCCTCGAGCGCCTCCAGTACCGCGGCGCTCGTCGCGGACGTGCCGTCGATCAGCTGGGCGCCGGGGTAGACCGCGCGCAGCTGGCTCACCTCGCCGATCGCGCCCGGCACTCCGGGACCGCCTGCCAGCAGTACCGGCGAGGCGTGCGGGCGTTTCATCGCGGACAGCCAGGCCGTCGCGGACGGCGCGACCGTGAGCGGACGGCCGCGCAGCGACGGCAGCACCGCCCACGGGAGCACGTACAGCGGTCCGATCGGGATGATCACCAGCTCGCGGTCGGCGAACTGTTCGGTCAGTGAGGCGCGAAGCAGCTTGTCGAGCTTCTCCGCGCGCCGGGAAGCGGAACCGGCGACGGCTTCGGCGAGCATCTGGGGCAGGTGGTCGGGCGCGAGTGCGTCGAGGTCGGCGTGCAGCTGCTTCACCGTTTCGATGACCTCGGCGCGGTCGCCCAGCTTGGTGAGGCTGAACTCGCCGTCACGGATGATCACGCAGAAGAGCGTCTCGCCGTCGCTGACCACGCTGGCGAGCACGCGGTCGCCCAGCGCCTCGACGATCTCGTCGTTCGTCGCGACCGGCCGCGGTTTGCCCCACGGGCTTGTGTACCAGCCGAGCCTGCCTGCTTCGCCCTGCAGCGCGCTGTAGCGCTTTTCCAGCGCAGCCACGGATTCGCCTTGCAGCCGCTTGCGCTGGATGGTGCCCTGCACCTGCCGCATCTCGGTGATGTGCCTGGCCAGCACGGGATCCTCGATCACCGGCAACGGCTCGTAACGGTAGACCTGCGCACGCGTGAGCTCCTGCCAGGCGAACAGCTGCCTGGCCTGCGACTGGTCACGCCTGCCGCCGAGCACCAGTCTCACCGCGAGCCTGCCGAGCTCCTGGCCGTGCACGGCGGTGCCGCACACGAGGTCGAGGCCGCCCATGCGGTCACGGATCGCGCTGAGTTCGGTGAGCCCGGCACGTGCCTGCGCGAGCGCCGCGCGCCGCCGTCCGGTGGCGACGGCGAGTTCGGCGCGGCACAGCCGCAGCAGCATCCGGTGGTCGATCGGGGTGGTCTGACGGGGCTTCGGCACCTGAGACAGCAGGGTTTCCGCTTCGTCGACCGCGCCGCGACGCAGGTGCAGCCGAACGGCCAGCAGCCGTGCGGCCGCAGCCTCGTCTCGCAGGCCGAGCTCGGCCAGCCGCGGCGCGAGCTCGCTCAGCTCGCGTGGCAGCCGCGGTCCGGGCTTGCGTGCCTTGTTCGCCAACGCGGCGAGCGCGCCTGCGCGCAGCCTGGCCAGCGAGGCGATCTCGGCCCACCGTGCGTTGCCACGGCGCGAAAACCGCCGTCGCGCGGCGGCCGCGTACTTGCGGGCCAGCGCGAAATCGCCTTCCAGTATCGCCGCGGCGGCGCGGGCGACCTCGGCCTCGGCGATGTCCTGCGCGGCCTTCTTCCTGATCAGCTCCGGCATGATCTCATCGAGCTGGGCAGCCGCTTCTTCGGCGAGACCGGCCGCGAGCAGCGCGCGTGCCTGGTTCAGCCGCAGCAGCGGAAGCCAGCCTGGCCAGATCGAACGGTAGATCTGGCCCGCCTGCTCGTAGTTGCGCAGCGCCTCGGGGATGTCGCCTTCGAGCTGCGCGAGGTCACCCAGCCCGTGCTTGGCCTTCCCGGCGAGGCCGTGGTGGCCGTGTTCTTCGGCCAATTCGAGGCAGCGCCGCAGATCCGCGCGCGCGGATTCCGGGTTGCTCATCAGCACATGGACGTACGAGCGGTTGAGCAGGTCCGTGGTGAGCAGGAGCTTGTCGTCCTCGACCTCGGCGTCGACGCTGGGCAGCAACGCGTCGAACAGCGCGACGGAGTCGGCGAGACGACCGATGCGCGCGAGCATGATCGCACGCTGGAGCCCGACGGTGAACCGCAGCGTGCTGCGTTCCTTGCAGTCGGGCATCCGCAGCCGCATCGACTCGGCCGTGTCCAGGTGCTTCAGCCCCGACGCCGGCGACTTCGTCTCCGCTTCGGCCGACGCCAAGGAGATCAACACCTTCGTGCTGATCTCCAGCCAGTTCACGTCATCCTGGACCTGCTGGCCGAGGACCCGCAGAGCCTGGTGCAACAGCTTCGCGGTGACCGCGGGCCGGGAGTCCGCCGACGCTTTCTTGGCACGGTCGTAGAGATCACGTGCCGCTTCCACGGCTCTCATGAGTTCACAAAGCGGCCCAGGCACGCCCTATGGGAGCACACCTGTGCCTGCATCGGGAACGACCGTCCGGGTCTACAGGACCACTGTGGGCGTCACCACTGTCCGACGGCTCGCGAGATCCCCCAAATGCACGAGGATCTGCGTCGTTCCGCAGGGCACGTTGTCCAGCACGAACCGGCCGCCCTCATCGGCGGTCGTCTCCGAAGAGCCGTGCTCGGCCACCCGTACTTCGACGCTGTACTCGCCCGCGGGCACCAGCCACCCGTCGATCCGGTTCTTCCGCCCGACCTTGGTGAGGTTGATCATCACGGTCAGGTCACTGACGGTGAAGGTGATCGTGCCCTGGTCGCCGCTGCCACGGACACCGGCGAGCGCGTCCATGCTCTCCCAGCGCGCGACCTCGACGTCGAGGTTCTCCAGGTCTATGGCGAACTGGACCCGTTCGACCAGCCCGGCCGGTGGCGGGTCCATCTCGTCGAGAAACCTGTCCAAATCGGCCAGCAGTTCCTCGTCGCTCGGAAAGATCCTCCCGATCTCGTTCATCGGCTGCCCCCTTCACTGGCAAGCAATTCGCGCATCGTGTTGAGGCAACGCCCCCTGGTCGGTCCAACGCTTCCGCGCGGCATGTGCATGGCCTCGGCGACCAGTTGGTATTCGGCCCGTCCGGAAAGGACGGTCAGTCGGAGCAGTTCCTGGCACCGGTCGTTCAGCTGGAGGAACGCCTGCCAGAGGCGGCGGTCCCGGTCGGCCCTGATGGCTTCTTCCTCAGGTGCGGGCTGCGTGCTCGGCATCGACTCGGCGAGCTCGTCGCTCAGCGGGATGGGCGGTGTCTTGCGGCCGTGCGGACGCTGAGCCTCCCGCCGCGTCGTGGTGATCAGCCACGCGGCGAGCGCCCTGGGATCCTTCATCCCTTCGAGATGGCTGAACAAAGCCAGCCATACGGTCTGCACGACGTCCTCCGCGGTGTGCCGGTCCAATCCGTTGCCCCGCGCCACGTGCCAGACCAGCGGGGTCAGATCGGCGACCAGCCGATCCAGCGCCGATCGGTCGCCGGCACGGGCGGCCTGCATGCAGGCGGCATGCAACTCCGGGCCGGTCAGGCCTTCCCATGGCGGGTCCACTTCGGCTGTCTGGACGTCGGTCACCGTATCTGCCTCACTTCGAGTTGCTCTTCAAGTCGGCGTTGGCAGTATCGCGGGCTCTTCATCAGAGAGGAGCAGGCAGGTCACTCTGGGATACACAGGTCGCTCAACTGTCGTAGTGGTTCATGGAAGCACGGAAGGCCGGCCCGCGTCGACAGAGTCAACGCCGGACCGGCTCCCGCTTCCTCTTTTCAGCCCGCTCCCCAACGGGCCATCCCCGAAATCCCCTCCCCCGAGCGAGACTTCGAGGAGGTGGCATCCGGCGGCCCCCCTCGACTGCCGGACACCACCTGCCTGAGGCTTAGTTGACCGGAGGCGAGTGCGGGTGCCAGTTCTCCGGCGAGACCAACGGCTGCGGCTTCCGCGTCTCCGGGTCCGTCGGCTCCGGGTCCTCCGGCGGCGGCGAATGCGGGTGCCAGTTGTCGAGGCCGTCGGTGGTCGGATCCTCCGGCAGCTGTTCTGTCGTGGTCTCGGTCGACATCGCGTTACCCCATTCCCTCTCGGCTACTCCATAAGACGCAGTTATCTCGTCTGCAGATACACGGAGCGCAAACTTTTTCAGGGAAATTCAGGGTTGCGGAAGAACCGCAGGTCATGCGTCACCCTATTGCGGCTCGATGCCAACAGCGGGTGACCGGCGACTACCGCGCGGTAGCCGTTTGCGCGAGTTGTGTCGCCCAGTCCCGATAACCGGTTGGACCTGGGTGGAAACCATCTTCCGCGAAGAGGTCGCCGGAGAGGATCTCCGACGGCATGGGCGCGTGGCCGACACCCGGTACGCGGGTGAGCCGCGCGGCGGCCTCGTCGAGCGCGGCCGACCTGGCGCCGAGTACCGCGCGCAGTGGCTGCGGGAGCACCGGGAACCGGTCCATCGGCGGGACGCCGGCGAGCAGCACCGGAACCGGGCCGAGTTCGCGGCGGACCGCGACGACGAGCCGCAGCAGGTCGCGGCGATAACGCCCGGCCGAGTGAAGCTCGATCGTGTCGTTGACGCCGAGCGCGATCACCACCAGATCGGCCGGCTCGGCGGCGGGCAGCAGTTCCGCCAAAACGACGCGAGCGTTCGCGCCGGTGCGGCCGACCGCCTGCCAGCGCACGCCGCGTCCGGTCCGCTCGGCCAGTGCCAAGGCCAGCTGACCGGTCAACGCCTCTTCGTGCGACGCGGCGCCGACGCCGTCCACGGTGGACTCACCGAGCACGAGCAGCCGAAGTGGATCGCCGCCCGGCACGGACCCGGTCACCGGGCCGCTCGCACCCGGCAACTTCGGGGTCACGCGGCGCACGTGCAACGCCTGCGCGAACAGCACCGGGGCGAGTAACACCGCCGTCAGTACACGCATGGAGCGGACTTTAGCCGTGCGCGATGGAAATAGTGGCCTTCACCAGGGAGTCGTCGGCCACAGTCCGGAGTAGATAGTCGGCGACGTCGGCGCGCGCGATGCTGAACGACCCGCGTACGTTGCCGTCGGCGCTGCTCCTGATCCGCCCGGTGCGCTCGCCGGCGGTGAGCCGGGGCGGCCGCACGATCGTCCACGCGAGGTCGCTCGCGCGAACCAGTTCTTCCATCTCTTGCATGTCGCGATAGCTCTCCCTGAGCACGCGCCACAGCAGCGGCTTGACCAGCGAGCGCGTGAAGACGCCGTCCCCGTCGGTGACCAGCCCGCTCGCACTGACCACGACATACCGGTTGACGCCTGCCTCGCGCATCGCCGCGATCGCGGCGCGCGCGCCGTTCGCGCACACGGTGGTCGGACGGCGGTCACGCGCGCCGAGCGTGGAGATGACCGCGTCCCTGCCGGTGACCGCCGGGGCCAGCGTGCTCGGGTCGAGCTCCTTCGCTGTTACGACTTCCAGGCGAACCTGCGGCTCGACGGCGAGCCTGGAAGGATCTCTGACGACGGCCGTGACATGGTGATCCGCCGCCAATGCCTGCCTGACGAGGTGGGTGCCGACCCCGCCGGTGGCGCCGAGAATGGTGAGTTTCATGACCGGACTCCAGGGGTTAGTAAACACTCACCCGCTATAGTGGGTAAGTGGTCGCCCACCCGTCAAGAAGACACTGAGGGGGCTCTCAGCATGGGTAGTCGGGAAGACATTGTCGCGGCGGCGGCCTCCATCATGCGAGAACAGGGCTACGCCCGCGCCACCACCAAGGAGATCGCGCGCGCGGCAGGCTACTCGGAAGCCTTGCTGTACAAGCACTTCAAGGACAAGACCGAGATCTTCCTCTGCGTGCTCACCGAAGAGAACCCACCGCTGGCGGCGATCGTCGAGGAGCTGATCGAAACCGCGGGCGAGCAGCCGATCGAGGCCAACATCACCAGGATCGTGCGCGGCGCGCTCGATTTCTTCCTCGGCAGCTTCCCGATCGGCGTCTCGGTGTTCTCCACCAAGGAGCTGCTCACCGCGCACCGCGAGCGCCTCGCTGAGGTCGGCGCCGGGCCACGCAACCCGATCGACGGGGTCGCGCTCTACCTGAGCAAGGAGATCGAGCTCGGCCGGATCAATCCGGACGCGGACCCGGAAGCCGCCGCCTCTCTGCTGCTCGGCGCCTGCTTCCACCACGCGTTCCTGTGCACCTACGAGGCCGTCGAGCCCGAGAAGTCCACATTGGACGAGCTGGCGACCACGCTGGCGAGGACCGCGCTCAGCGGGCTTCGGCGGCTTCCTTAGCCTTCTGCAGCTCGTGCCAGCGGTCGAACATCGCCGGGATCTCCTTGATCACATAGGCGAGGAAATCGGCCATCACCGACAGCCGCTTACCGGCAGGTGTCTCGTCGCCCAGCGTTGAGACACCCTCGGTCGCCGCGTCGCGCCACATGATCATGAAGCGGTCACGCTTGAGGAACGCGGCGTACCACATGTCGTCGAACACCCGGTAGTGATCGCGCCGCCCGCCGGGTTCACGCTCACGGGCGACCATGCCGACCTGGTCCAGGTACCGCACGGCGCCGGAGATCGCGGCAGGGCTGACCTGCAGCTGATCCGCCAGCTCCGCGGCGGTCAGCTTGCCGCTGTCGGTCACCATCAGCGCCGCGAACACGCGCGACGGCATTCTGGCCAGCCCGATCTGGGTGAGGATCAGGGCCAGGCTTTCCACGTATCGGCGGACGGCGTCTTCGTCTCGCTCATGCTCAGGCGTCGTCATCGAGACCCATCCTTCCGGAACCGGCTACCCCCGTCACTCGTTCCATACGTTTTCTTAACTTCACAACTTTGTGAAACGAGTGTAGCTTCCGAATTATGGAAAACGCCATCTCCATCTCCGGCCTCCACAAGTCCTTCGGCCGGACCAAGGCTCTCAACGGCCTCGACCTGCAGATACCCGTTGGGGAGGTGCACGGCTTCCTCGGCCCGAACGGCGCGGGGAAGTCGACCACCGTCAGGGTGCTGCTCGGGATGCTCCGCGCGGACTCCGGTGACGTACGCCTGCTCGGCGGCGACCCGTGGAAGGACGCCGCGAGCCTGCACCGCCGTCTCGCCTACGTGCCAGGCGACGTCAACCTCTGGCCGAACCTCTCCGGCGGCGAGGTGATCGACCTGCTCGGGCGGCTGCGCGGCGGGCTCGACCAGAAGCGCCGCAAGGACCTCATCGAGCGGTTCGACCTCGACCCCAAGAAGAAGGGACGCACCTACTCCAAGGGCAACCGGCAGAAGGTCGCGATCGTCGCGGCGCTGGCGTCCAATGTGGACCTGCTGATCCTCGACGAGCCGACCTCCGGGCTGGACCCGTTGATGGAGGCCACCTTCCAGTACGCCATCCAGGAGGAGCGCGAGCAGGGCCGCACGGTGCTGCTGTCGAGCCACATCCTGGCCGAGGTGGAAGCCTTGTGCGACAAGGTGAGCATCATCCGCAACGGGGTGAACGTGGAGACCGGCACGCTCGCCGACCTGCGCCACCTCACCAGGACCTCGATCACCGCCGAGCTCGCCGGCCCGCCGAACGGGCTGACCAGGCTCGAGAACATCCACGACCTCAAGGTGGAGGGCAACCGCGTCCGCTTCGACGTGGAGACCCGCTCGCTCGACGAGGCGCTGCGGCAGCTGACCCAGGTCGGCGTGCGCAGCCTGGTCAGCCAGCCGCCGACGCTCGAAGAGCTCTTCCTGCGCCATTACACGAACGAGGCGAGCGCGAAATGACCGCGACACTCGACCGTCCCGCCGTGTCCGCCCGGTCGCACGGGCTGACCGGCACCTGGCAGCTCACCCGGCTCGCGCTGCGCCGCGACCGGCTCACGATTCCACTGTGGATAGTCGTGCTCTCGCTGTCGCCGATGAGCTCTGCCAAGGCTTACGAAACGTTGTACCCCACCGCCGTCGAACGCGCCGGACTGATCCACGGCGCCGGCGCGAACCCGTCGATCGCGGTGATCTACGGTCCCGCGTTCGACCTGTCGACCGCGGGCGGGTTCACCGCATGGCGGCTTGTCGGGTTCATGGCGCTGATGGTCGGCTTGATGGCCGTGTTCACCGTGACCAGGCACACCCGCGCGGAGGAGGACAGCGGCCGCGCCGAACTGCTCGCCTCCGGCGTGGTCGGCCGTTACGCCGCGCTGACCGCCGCGGTCATCGTCTCGATCGGCACAAGCGTCGGCATCGGCCTGGTGACGACGGCTGGTCTCATCGGCACGAAGCTGCCCACCGAGGGTTCGATCGCGTTCGGCGCGGCCGTGGTGCTGGCCGGGCTGGTGTTCACCGCGATCGCTGCGGTCGCCGTCCAGGCGGCCGAGTACTCCCGCACCGCCAACGGAATCGGCTCTGCCGCCGTCGGCATCGCGTTCCTGTTGCGCGCGATCGGCGACTCGACGACCGACGCGAAGTGGATCTCCTGGCTCTCCCCGATCGGCTGGACCCAGCAGATGCGCGCCTACGCGGGCGAGCGCTGGTGGGTGGCGCTGATCGGCGTCGCCGCGGCCGTGGTGATCGGCGGAGTCGGCTACGCGCTGCTGCCGCGACGCGACGTCGGTGTCGGCATCATCCCTGCCAGGCCTGGACCGGCCGAAGCGGCATCGAGCCTGCGCAGCCCGTTCGCGCTGGCGTGGCGGCTGCATCGCGGCCCGTTGATCGGCTGGACCATCGGCATGGCCGTGTGCGGTGCGGTGTTCGGGTCGATCGCGAGCGGCATCGGCGAACTGGTCGGCGGAAACGGCCAGGCGCAAGAGATCTTCCAGCGGATGGGTGGTTCCGCGGCACTGGTCGACGCGTTCATGGCTGCCATGGTCGGGATGTTCGGCATGGTCATCGCGCTCTACGGGGTCCAGGCGGCGCTGCGGATGCGCGGCGAGGAGACGGCCGTGCGGCTCGAACCGCTACTGGCAACTCAGGTCGGCAGGCTTCGCTGGGCGAGCAGCCACTTGGTGTTCGCTTTCGCGGGGTCGGGCGGGATGCTCCTGCTCACCGGCGTGATGCTCGGCCTCGGCAATGGCCTGCGCGCCGGCGACGTCGGCGGCTCGGTCGCCGACACCGTGGCGGGCACGCTCGCGGTGCTCCCCGCGGTCTGGGTGATCATCGGCGTGACGGTCGCGATCTTCGGCCTGCTGCCGAAGTACTCGGGCGCGGGCTGGGCCGTCGCCATGGTGGCCTTGCTGCTCAGCTTGTTCGGCCCCGTGGTCAACCTGCCGCAGGCGGTGCTGGACATCTCGCCGTTCTCGCACGCGCCGAAGATCCCCGGCCAGGCGTTCACCGCGACCCCACTGATCTGGCTGACCGCGATCGCGCTGGCCGCACTGGTCGCCGGCCTCACCGGCTTCCGGCGCCGCGACATCGGCTGACGCGATAAAGCGGGCTTTGTCCCACACCGGGATAGAGCCCGCTCTATCCCGGGCCGGGCCTGGTGGGCTTGGTCGTCGTCGCCGACGGCGCTTCGCCGGTGTTCGGGGTGGGCACGTTGGTCGCCTCGGTGGTCCGCTTCGGCGTACTCGTCGTCGTGCGGGACGGGCCGACCGGGCCGCCCGGCCTGCCTGCCGAAGGCGAAGGCTTCGACGTCTGCCGCTCGGGCGTCGTGACGTCGGGACCCGGCGCCTCCGAGGGGGACGGCGGCACGCTGGTCGTGCTCAGTCCAGGACCGGCGGGCTGGACGGGAACAGGAGTGACCGGCGATTGGGTGAACACGACCGCGACGGCGATGATCGCCGCCGCGGTCGTCGCGGTCGTCCCGGCCACCGCCCACCGCTTGCGGCGAAGACGGACCTTGGTCCCGTGCTCGATGATGTCCTGGGCGGTCATCCGCAGTTCCGGGCCGTGCACAGCACCGGCGCCACTGATCGCCGCCTTGAGGTCGTCATCCATTCCGGCTCACCTCCTTTCCACACTCCTGCAGTGCCAGTTCACTGAAATGCGGGCCCAGCCGCTTGCGCAACGTCTGCAGGCCGCGTGCGGCCTGGCTCTTCACGTTGCCCGTCGAGCAGCCGAGCGCCGCCGCCGTCTCCTCGACACTCAGATCGTCGAAATACCGCAACACCAGCACGGCACGCTGTTTCGGCGCGACCGCCGAGAGCGCGTGGCGTACGAGCATCGCCTGTTCGCCGCCGGAGTCCTCGACCGGGAGTTCCGGCGGCTCGTCGGTGAGCCGTTCCCGTTTACGCCAATGCCGCCGGTGCTCCGAGAGAAAGACCCGGAGCACGATCTTGCGGGCATAAGCGTCCAGCGCGTCGTGCTTGGACAGCCTCGGCCACGCCAGGTAGAGCTTGAGAAGCGCTGCCTGGGTGATGTCCTCGGCCTGATGCCAGTCGCCGCACAGCAGGAACGCGGTGGACCGCAGGCTGTGCGCACGCGCGCCGAAGTACCGGGCGAACTCGCCATCGTATGGCGAGCCCTGCCCGGTCGACGGTTTACGGCTCAAGACCACTAGGCCGCCGTGATCGCCGGCAGGTGGAGGTCACCGGTGGGGCCCGCGGGAACGGCCTTCGGGACACGCGGCTTGCCGGGAGCGGGCACGACCTCGGGCCTGGTGGCGCGAGTCGGCTCGGCAGGAGCGGGCTTGGTGGTGGTGCGGGTCGGCTCGCCAGGCGCCGCCGTCGGCGCGGGCTTGGTGGTCGAAGTCGATGGCTGGTCGGCGAAGGCCGCGCCCCCGGTGATCAGCCCGCCAGCGAGCAGGAAACCGCCGAGCGCCACTGCGATACGGATACGCAAAACATCTCCTCGGGTGCTGGCGCCGCGCTCTGCTCGCGACGCCTGTGCGTTAGACATGCTTCGAGGTCACCGCCGGGTTGCATCGAGTTTTCGGAGTGAAAAGACAACGGCCGGGAAGTCGAGGTTCGACTTCCCGGCCGCGGCGCGAAACATCGCTCAGCTGTTCAACGCGGAGAGCTTGGTCCACTCTTCCCAGGTGTAGGTCCAGTCCGAGTAGTCCCCGTCCTTGGACGTCAGCTTCTGCGTGCTGCCGGAGATCTCGACCGGGTCGCCGGTCATCGTGCCGTCGAAGTACTCCTTGGCGTTCTTCGGCGACAGGTTCAGGCAGCCGTGCGAGACGTTCTTCTTGCCCTGCGCCCAGATCGACGCGGCCAGGCCGTGGATGAACTCGCCGTTGTTGGAGATGCGCACCGCCCACGGGACCACGACGTTCTCGTAGCCGTAGCGGGGGTTGCTCATCGCGTACGAGGACTGCTTGCCCATGACCACGTGCGTGCCGCTCTTGGTGACGCGGCCGGGGTCGGAGTCGAGGCCGTAGCTCACCGGGTACTCGGCGATCTGCTGGCCCTCACGGATGACCTGCATGGTGTGCTCGGTGGTGTTGCCGGTGACGACCTGCTTGCGGCCGATCTTGAAGTCGGCGGTGACGTCTTCCTTGCCATAGGTGCCTTCGGCGAACTTCACGCCGTAGAGCTTGGCTTCGACCTTCACCGTGGTGCCGGACTTGAAGTACTCCTTCGGCCGCCAGTGCACGGCGGTGTCGCCCTCGAGCCACGCCCACGAACCCTCGGTCTTCGGGGTGGTCTCGACCTTCAGTGCCTTCTCGACGGACTGCTTGTCCGCGACCTTCCCCTTGAACGACAGCACGATCGGCATCGCGACGCCGTACTCCTGGCCGTCGCCCACGTTGATGCTCGCGGAAACCTGGCGCTTCGGCTTCACCGTGGTGAAATTGCCGGAGATGTCGACCTTCTTGCCGTCGGCGCCGGTCGCGTCGCCCGCCCAGGTGTAGGTCTTGCCGTAGCCGAGCTGTTCCCCGACGGTCCACGACTTCTTGTCGGCCGAGAGCTCACCCTTGACCTGTTTGCCCTCGGGGTTGGTCAGCGTGACCGTGCCGATGGTGCCGTCCGCGACGGTGATCTGGGCGGGCTCACCCGGCGCCACATCCTGCGCGCCCCCAGCGGGTTTGACCGTCACCTTGGCCGCCTGCGGCGTCTGGCCCCCGCCAGACTGCTGCTGCCCCGTGCCCGTGTTGTTGGTTTGCGGTTCACTCCCGCTGCACGCGCTCAACGCCAGCGTCAGAACCAGTCCAGCGACGATGGCAGGCGCCCACCTACCACGTGCGGAGTTTTTGACTATCACCCGAATGCCCCTATTCTCCCCATCTACCCACCAATGACGTCCGACCCGGCACGGGCGTTGATCTGAATTCATGTGACGAACGTCACGCAATGATCGGGGTCGGCGACGCGTCAGCTTAACGGGTGCGTCGGGTGTGAACGGTGGGGCCATACGACGTTCCGGTGACCTTGGCCCGGAGCATGGTTCATCCAGCGTTCATGGGGTTCAAATTTGGCCTGATCCCGGTACTCTGCACTCAGGCCGTCGTTTTGCGTGTTCGTGGCTTCACACTCGCGGAACTTCTGACGCGAGCCATGAGCCGTGACGTGCTCTTTGCTCACTCGTTGGAACCGCCCGGGACGGTCTGGGTGTCGCTTCGGTGGCACTCGAAGCGGATTTGCAACGAGGAGTACAGCGGTGGCGCAAGGCACTGTGAAGTGGTTCAACGCGGAGAAGGGCTTCGGCTTCATCGCGCAGGATGGCGGCGAGGGCGACGTTTTCGTGCACTACTCGGAGATCGACGGGCGCGGTTTCCGCACCCTCGAAGAGAACCAGCGGGTGGAGTTCGAGGTCGGTCAGGGCCAGAAGGGCCCGCAGGCCCAGAAGGTTCGCCCGATCTGAGATAAGCCCTTCGGCGTCTTAGACCTGATGAAAGAAGCCCCCCGGCTCGCCGGGGGGCTTCTTTGTTGTTGCGGTGTCCGTGGGTTCAGCTTCGGGCGGCCGGCTCGCGCCACAGCTGCTCGTCGAAGCGGAACTGGTCGGTGTGCGCCTCTTCGTGCCGGCGCTGCTGGGCGGAGTTCGCCTGGCTCTCCCAGGAAAGCCGCTCCAGGATCCAGTCCTGCGCGAGCGCGCCCGGCGTCATGCCGCGCTCCTCGGCGGCGGCCTTGAGCTGCTCGCTGGCGATGAGGCTGACGCGGAGCTGGTACACCTGGGCTTCGCCGAAGCGCTTGCCGCTGCCGGTGCTCTCTTTGTCGTTCTCGGGCGCGAGCGCCGCGAGGTAGCTCGTCAGCTCGTGGTCTTCGGCCACCGCGGTCTCCGCTTCCTTGACTGCGGAGTTGCGGTGACGACCATTGCCGACGGCCTTGAGGTTCGTCCGGGTGCTGAGTCGTCCAAGCGAAGGAAGGGGCACCCGGCCACGATAACGGTTAGGTCTCGGCAAGCCAACGACTGTGGGCTACGACACACGATTTTTCTGCTCGATCGGAGCAACCACCCACCCCATTGGCGCAATCGTCCCATCACCCCACGGAACAGTCCCTGTTCAAAAGCCCAATATCAACTTCACTGAAACGGCTCGCCGACTGCAGCGGAAGCGCTTTGAACCCAACGTGAAGTGCTTTGAAACTGAACCACGCTGGGTCGAGACGTGCCGCACCGTGGGGGGTCCGGGGGGCTCGGCCCCCCGGGATAAACAAGGACTCTGCGAAGGCGCGAAGCGCCGAGCAGAAATGGAGGGGCCCCCGCGCCAGGGGGAGGAACGCGGGGGCCGGAGGGGATCTCCACAGGCGCTGACCGGGGGTGTGTCAGCACGTCGATTGTTGCACGAGTTCGGCGGGTCTGCGAGTGGTGCGTGAGAAAAATGCAGATGAGGTGTCACTTACGCGTTGCCTCTGATTCATGTTGCCGATTTGCGGGAAGCACGTTGGTTAGTCACCTAGCGTCGAACACAGCGTGGTCAAAGGTTCACTCTGCGGGGGGCTGCGAGCGAGCGCGTCGGCTAGCTAGCCTCGCGGCCAAGCAACCGCGAACCGCATGGAGGAGCCAATGAGCGGGTCTCTCGAAGTTCGGCAGTTCCTCATCCGGTATGAGGGTGGCGATGGCGGCGGCCAGGCCGTGGGTGGCGTGCCCGCCCAGCGGACGAGCCAGGCCGACGCCCAGCGCGTTTCGGACGATCAAGTGCGCAGGGCGCGGCTGGCGGTCGCGCACGGCGCACTGGACGTCGACGACTGCATCCAGTTGCTCGACATGCTGGGCCTGACGCTCGACGACGACGGGCAAGCACCCGTCCAGCGCTGATCAAGATCTACGAGAAGGGCCCGCTGGTTCGCGCGGGCCCTTCTTTGCACGCGTTGAATAACAGTGTTATGTTCGGGGCATGCCGACCGCCGAAATCGTCAAAGAGATCCGCCCGATCGTCCAGGTATGGGGCGGCAAGTTCATGACCTCACCGGAGCTGGCCGAGATCGAAGCCGAGAAGGGACTCGGCCAGCACTCCCTCTACCTGCGCGGCCGCTCCGCGATACTCGGCGACCCGTCCCCGCAGGTCGCCCGCGCCCTGTTCGGCATCTTCCCGCCGTGGCTCTTCGACTTCGCGCTGCCCGCGGCCACCGCGGCCATCAGCGCCCCCGACGCCGTCCGCGCCTACCTCGACGCCAACGCCCGCTGGTCCCGTTCCCACCTCGCCGACATCAAAGAGCCGGAGCGCTTGGCCGAACTCCTCTTCCGCCTCACCCACGCAGCCGACCCCGGCGGCCTCGCGCTCTTCGCGGGCTGGCAAACGGCCGACCGCCCCGAAGACCCGTACGAGCGAGTCGGCCTGGCACTGATGATCCTGCGGGAGTACCGCGGCGGCATCCACTTCACCGCGCTGCGCGCGGTCGGCCTCACCATCCCCGAAGCCGTCGTCGCCGACCCGGAAGGCGGCCGCGAGCGCCTGCTCCGCACCGCGTGGGCCCCGCACGACACCGACGAGCTCATCGCCGCCGCGAACAAGAAGCCGGACCTCACCGAACGCTGGCAGCAAGCCGAAGACCTCACCGACGCCCGCATGACCGAACTGCTCGACTCGGCACTCGACGAACCCGAGCGCGAGGACCTCCTCTGGCTCCTGCGCGGACTCGACGCCGCCGCGAAGCCGTGAAACACTGTGTTTGCGCTGCTCTCAGCCTCGGGAACACGTTAGTGACCCCCAGTGGAAAGGGCCCAAATGCCGGTGCCCTATAGTTAACCTCGCTCCCAGGGGAGACCTTGAGAGCGCGGTCGGTCGGCTTGCCGAAGCAGACCGGGCTCCCATCGTCCAGCGGCCTAGGACTCCGCCCTTTCAAGGCGGCAACGCGGGTTCGAATCCCGTTGGGAGTACGCAGTACAGTAAGACAAGTAAGGCCCTGTGGCGCAGTTGGTTAGCGCGTCGCCCTGTCACGGCGAAGGTCGCGGGTTCGAGTCCCGTCAGGGTCGCAAGATTGCTTGACTCGAAAGCTAGGCGCTTCGGCGTCTCGCCCAGGTAGCTCAGTTGGTACGAGCGCTCGCCTGAAAAGTGAGAGGTCGCCGGTTCGACCCCGGCCCTGGGCACCCGCTCATTGGCTCGCAATGTTCGCGCTTACGCGCTCCCATTGCGAGCCGGTGCTGTTTCTTGTGGGGGCCGAGCCCCCACACCCCCGCCGGAGGGGCTGCGCCCCCCGGACCCCCTCAGTTGTCCATCGGATTTTCGTTGGTGGCTGGGGTTTTTCTTTTGGTTGGTGCTTTGGTGGGGCGGGGGTTGGGGGTTCGCTCCCCTTCGGGATCGCTACCCACTCGCCCTCACCTTCATATGGTCGCGCTCGCTCGTCCCGCGCCGACTACGCCCGTGCTTGGCCGTCCCGCTCTGGCTCATCCCTGCGCTCGGTCGTCCTGCGCTGCCCACGCCCGTGCTTGGCCGTCCCGCTCTGGCTCGTCCCGACGCTCGGTCGTCCTACGTGCCGCGCCCGTGCTCGCCGTCACTGGCGACTGCCCCCGTCGGTCGTGCACCTCCGCCTTCCCCGCGGCCGTGCTCGCTGTACGTCCTGCTTCGCGGGGCCGCGGTCGGCCACTTCTGGGGCTACCGTTGTCGCTCGCGTGCCCTGGCCCGCTCGCCTACGTTGGCCTGGCCGGGTGCTTGCTCAGCCTCTCGTGTGCTGAGGCCGCGCTCGCGGCCCCCTGGCGCTCGCCCGTCCGCGCTCGCCCGCCCGGGCGTTTGCCCCAGTCCGCCGTGTCCCACGCCCAGGCATCCCTTGTCTCACGCCCGGGTTGGCGTGCGGTGCGCGCGCTTCGGTGTGTCGCCCGCTCGTGGACGCGTGGCGTCCGGCTGCGTACGCGTGTAGTCCGTTCACGTGTGGGTGGTGGGCGGCTGAGGGCGGGGTTTGGGGGTGGGGGCGGGTTTTCGGGGATTTGGGGACTGGGGTGTCAGGGTGGGGTTTACGTGGGGGTTTTACTGGGAGTGGTCGCTGAGCTTGGTTTTATCACTCGTGTGGGTGGCATATGAGGGTTCTGTTGGGGTGGATGGGTTTCGCGGGGGCGGATAGGGTGGCGGCAACTTTGTGCAAGAGGAGTACCTGGAGTGGCACTACCTGTTGCGGCTGCTGACGGCCATGCGCCCGAGCACCCGAGTATCGCGCGGATCAATGACTGCTGGCTTGAAGGCGCCCACCACGGGGACGGCGATCTCCTGTTCGCCAACCACATCGCGGTGTGTGCGCCTCATGTTCCCTACCTGGTAAGAGAAGAACGCGCGTTGCTCGCGCGGATGGTCCGCTACCTCATCGGGCATGGGGTGCGGCAGTTCGTCGACCTCGGTTCGGGAGTGCCCGCCTCGGGACATGTGCATGAGATCGCGCAGGCGCTGGCGCCCGCGACGCGGGTCGTCTATGTGGACTCGGATCCCGGCATCGCCGCCGAGGGGCGGGAACTGCTGGCCGGCAATGAAAACGCCGCGTACCTGTGCGCCGACATCCGTGAACCCGACGCCGTCTTCGGCGCTCCCGAGTTCGGGCAGCTGATCGACCTGGCCGAACCCGTCGCCGTGCTGATGATCGAGATGCTCATCAACTTCCCTGACACCGAAAATCCACGCAGGCTCGTCTCGTCCTATGTCGAACCGCTGTGCCCTGGCAGCTATCTCGGGTTGTCGCACTTCGGGGACCACGAGGAGCTGGACAAGGGGCTCAACATGTTCAGCCGGATGTTCGGGCAACCGCCCGCGGTGACCCTGCGGGGACGCGAACAGTTCGCGAAGTTCTTCACTGGGATGGAAATCGTCGAGCCTGGTGTCGTACCCGTGCCGCTGTGGCGGCCGTCGGAAGACGAGGTCGGGCACAACCCGGACCGCGCGCACGTGCATGCCGGCCTCGGGCGGAAGCGGGCTATGCGATCAGTGGGATGACCACGAGCGCGACGTCGCCGAGCATCACGATCGGCATGGTGTGCTTGAGCATGTGCCGCGGATAGATGCTGGAAGTCATCCGCAGCAGGAAGATCACGTGCGCAGCCATGCCGATCGCCGCCCAGGCGGGACCGTAGAACCACCACAGCGACCAGCCGAGCAGCGCGGTGCCGACCAGCACCGAAAGGCTCGCCATCCGGAGCGCGCCCGCGCTGCCGAAGCGGACCGCCGGGGTGGTGAAGCCGGTCGCCGTGTCGACCGCGTGGTCCGGCACCGACCACCAGATCGTCCGGCCGACGCTGAGCGAGCAGACCCCGAGCAGGAACGGCCACAGCGCTGGCTCGAAGTCCACGCGGAACGCGCTGTACGCCAGCAGGCAGGGCAACGGGACCATCGAAGCGCCGAACACGAACGGCCCGGCCACTTTCCGCTTCAACCGGAACGGATCGATGTTGTACAGCTGGTGCAGCAACGCCGTGGTGCCAGCGAACACCACCACCGGCCAATGATTCGTCCACACCGCGACGAGCCCGGCGAGCACCAGCGCGACCGTGGTTTCGGCGATCGAAAACTGCAGCACCCTCGTTCGGCCGAGCCGCAAGGTCGCGCCGGCGAGATAGTCCTTTCCGGGCTGACGCCGGTCGGTTTCGAGGTCGACGGCGACGTTCAGCGCCAGGCCGCCGACCATCAGCAGCAGATTCACGAGCAGCGTCACGTAGACGAGTGGTTCGGTGAAGATCCCGATGTCGCCGCGCGCGAGGCAGGCTCCCCACACGGCGTAACACAGATAGCTGACGGGGAGCGGGAATTCCAGGCGGTGCACCACCAGAACCGCACCGGCTACGCGTGACACGCGACGACCTTCATCCGCAGTTTCGGCGACGGCGCCATCGCGTGACCACGCAATCTCGGCACACCCGCCGCCGGATTGACGCAGCGCAACTCGCGGCAACGCAGCACCGCGGCGACGACCATCCTGGCCTCCATCAGCCCGAGTTCACTACCCAGACAATGCCGGATGCCGCCGCCGAATGGGAAGAAGTCCTTCTGCGCCACCCTCCGATCGAGGAACCGTCCCGGTTCGAATCCATGCGGGTTCGTGAACCGGTCACGGCGATGATGTGCCAGGTAGATGCTCGGTGTGAGCACCGTTCCCCGCCGCACCGGCGTGCCGCCGACCTCACCCGTTTCGGTGCACACCCGGTTTCCGGCCGCCGGAACGGGTGGAGTCAACCGCAGCGCTTCAAGCACGGCCGCGTGCAACAAGGGCACCTCGGCCGCCGTCGCGCCGTCATCCACTGTGGACTCCAGTTCGTCCACAATGTCCTGCCGCACGCGAGGATTACGGTCGAGCCAGTACAACGTCCACGCGATCGCGGACGCCGTGGTCTCGTGGCCCGCGAACAGCAGTGAGACGAGCTGATCGCGTAACTCGTCGTCGTCGAGCGGGCCCAGCGGCGGTTCGCCAGCGGTGAGCAGCGATGCCAGCGAACCCGAAGAATTTTTCGCACTCCGCACCAGAAGCCGGTCGAGCTCGTCTCCGGACGACGGGAGACTTCCGCGTAGGTAACGGTAGGCGAGCGTGCGGCCGCGCGAGCCGAGCGCCTGGTCCATCCAGGCGGTGAACGGCGCGAGCACGGCCTCGCCGTCGCGCCCGACGGTAATGCCGGCCATGACCCGCAGCGCGACCGCGCGAGTCCAGTCAGCCAGCGCGATCACCCGGCCTTCGGTCAGCGCGCCGATCGACGACTGCACGATTTCCGAGATGAGCCCCCGATAGCCTGCCAGCCGCTTGCCGCGCAACGCCGGTCCGAGCGCGCGACGGTAGGCGAGATGCCGCGCGCCTTCGGTCCACAGCAAGGATTTATGGCCGAGCACCGATCGCATCGTCCGGCTACCTGGATGTCCGAGTCTCTGATCGGTGTGGAAAATATCGTCGATGGCAGCGGGATTCCAGACCAGCAATCGGGCAGGCGCGAGTTCCAGCACGCCGTCCTTGTTGTCCGCGTGCGCGTTCAAGAAAGGCAGCGTGCGAAAAGCCAACCGGAATTCGGCGGTGTTCATCTCGCGAACGCCAGCAATCGCGCGACGCCGGCATTGGCGAGCCCGAGGTACATGGCCGCCAATCCCTCTGCTCGCACGATCCGCAATGGCGTGTAGAGATCCTTGTCATGCCACAGGGGCGGGTGCTCGGCGTCCTGGTTCAGGAACAGGAATTCACAGCCACGCGCGGCGGCCGCCGGGATCGCGTCGTGTGAAACGTTGGTGCGCAACAGGATCTGCACCGCGTACGCGGTCTCCTCGAAGGTGCCCGCCCAGCGTCCCCACGAGCCGTCCGCCCGCTGGTTCGCCAGCACCCATTCGACGGCGTCGCGCACCGAACCCGATGTGACCTCGTCGCCATGCTCGGCGAGCGCCACCGCACAGCAAACCGTTGCGTAGTAAGGAGAAGCATGCCACTTGTCCTGCCAGCTGCCGTCACGTTCCTGGCGGTCGCGCAGCCACAACGCGAGCTTGGCCATGACCTCGTGGTGACCTTCCCGCGAAGCGCCGAACGCCTGCAGGACGTGCGCGTTCGTAGTGGTCGACGGGGTGCGCTCGTCGACAAAGGTGGCGAAATGGTCCTCGACCCGATAGCCGCGCAACGTGTCCGCGGAGCGCGGACGGCCCAGCTTGGCGAGCGCGTGCAACGCGGCCGCGGTGTCGTCCGCGTCCGGCGGCAGCCCGACCCCGCCGGCGACACCGGATTCGCCGAACTCGGCGGCCAGCCAGTCGACGACATCGCCGGGTACCGTGCAGGGAACGCCGACACCGGCCAATGTGGACAGCACCCAGGCACGTTCGAACACCGCGAGCGGTGCGGCGACCGGGACCGCGCGGGTTTCCGGGTGCTGCACGGCGGACAGATACGGGTGCGCCTGCCCGTCACCCAGCCAGCTCGCGGTGGCCGCGGGCGAACAGCCGACCCCGTATTCGGTCGCCTCGACGAAATCGGCGCCGCGCGCACGGGAACCGAAGGCCTCCAAGGAATGCAGCAGCTTCGCCGGCAGCGCGAGGCCGCGGTCCATCATCTCGCGCAGCTTCGCGAGCGTCTCGACGGTCATCCCGCCCGGCACGGCGAGCGCCTTGCCGAGCTGGGCGTTGATCTCTTGCACGAGGCCGGGAACGATGATCTCGACGGCGACCGTGTCGGGCACCATTCCGTTGTCCACCAACGATTCGAGCCCACGCTGCGCGGCGTGACGCGCAGCATCACCGGGCTGTCTCAGCAAAGCTTCGATGGCACTGAGTGTGGGCGCGAGCCCGTACAGCCCCGGCCCGCCCCAGCCACCGTCAGGACGCTGCTGCCGCAGCAAATAGCGGACTCGCTCGTCATGTCCGTCGAGCGACGGCATCAGCGAGACCACCCGCCCGGTTTCGTAGACCGAAGCGGAGAAACTCCCGAAAGGATCGCCCGTCATCTCGGCGACCAGAGCCGACGCCTGCTCCCGTACCCACGTCATCGTGCACGGACCCACGACGAGCCTCCCCTGAGTTCAGCTTGATCTATCCGTAATCAGGCTAATACTCAACGTAGTATTCGAGGCAAATGGCAGAGCCCTAGATGAGCCATTTGGAGCAGCGAATTCAGCCTTCTCGTAACTCCCGGAAGACGCGGCGGACGATCGCCTCGACGCGCTCCTCGGTGAGCGGCGCGGCTTCAATGGTCTCAGCTTTGGCGGCCGCGGCTTCTTCTTCCGCATACTCCTCGCGGATCGACACTCAGCGTTACGACACGTGACAGCGGCGGATTCAGCCTTCTCGCAACTCACGAAAGACGCGACGGGCGATCATCTCGACGCGCTCCTCGGTGAGCGGCGGCTCTTCAAGGCGAGCATGGATAGTCTTGGTGAGAATCTTGCGAACCAGCGCCGACGTGCCGATGTGCTCGGCGGCGGCTTGCTCCTTCAACTCTTCGGCGAGCTGCTTCGGAATCCGCACGGACAGCACAGTCTGCGCGCTCTCGAGTGCTTCAGCTTCGCCAGCCTCGGCTTCCTCTTCGGCATACTCAGCACGGATCGCCCTCCGGCGCGCCCGATCTGCTTCGTCAGTCATGCTCGACCAACTCCTTCCTCATACTCACGAAGATCGGCGCCCCGGGTCTTCCAGGCAGTGATCCCCGCATGGTCGACCGCGTCGAGAATCACGGTCAGGACGACCCCGGCTGTTGCCGAGAACCCGATGAGCCGGACAGCACCACGCGTACTTTTCGGATCAGGATCACGAACAACCCGGCACGGGTCGGCCGCTGCCTCGACCGTCCGCTCCGGCTCGATGTTCAGTGCGCCGGGATAGCGGATGTCTCGGGTTCGAATGTGCTCAGCTTCTTCGTCAGGCCACCACAGCTCGTAGCTCCGGTATACATCGTCACACAAGCACCTACAACCCTGACGCCCAGGGTAGCAGTAGTGATACTCAGAGTTACGACACGTGACAGCGGAACGAGGCGACGTTCGGGAAGAGGTCGTCCGCGGGCGACGGCCTGCCCAGGTAGAAGCCCTGGGCCTGATCGCAGCCGAGGTCATGCAGTATCTCGAGCTGATCCTGGGTCTCGACGCCCTCCGCGATGACCGTCAGGTCGACCGCGTGCGCCATCGCGATGATGCTGGTGACGATCGCTTCGGCGTCACGGGAGGTGCCGATGCCGGTGATGAACGAACGGTCGATCTTCAACGTGTCGAGCGTCAGGCGCTGGAGCTGCGCCAACGACGAGTAGCCCGTGCCGAAGTCGTCGATGGCAAGGCGGACACCGACTTCGCGCAAGGAGCTCAGTATCTCCGCGGCCGCGACGTGGTCGCGCATCAGCGCGCTCTCGGTCACCTCGAGGCACAGTGCGTTCGGGGGCAGGCCCGTGGTGGCGAGCGCGTCTTGGACGACCGGGACGAGCTGGGGGTCGTCGAGCTGGCGGACCGAGAGGTTGACCTTGAGGTGGATGTCGATGTCGTGCTCGGCGCGGCGGGCCGCGAGTTCGCGGGTGGTGCTGCGGAGCATGTGGGTGCCGATGACGTTGATGAGGTCGCTTTCCTCGGCGAGCGCGATGAACTCGACCGGGGAGATCGCGCCGTGCTGGGGGTGGTTCCAGCGCATCAGTGCCTCGACCGCGACCATGCGGCCGGTCTGCAGGTCGACGACCGGCTGGTAGGCGGTCCACAACTGCTCGTTCGGGAGCGCGTCGCGCAGGTCCTGCTCGAGGCGGAGCCTGCGTTGCATGCGCTCGCGCAGTTCGACGTCGAAGAACTCGTAGCGGCCTCGGCCGAGGGTTTTCGCCTGGTACATGGCGACGTCGGCGTCGCGCAGCAGGTCCTCGGCGGTGCGGCCGTCGCAGGAGTCGGCCATCACGATGCCGATGCTGGCGTCGATGTGGAGCTGCCTGCCGTTGACCGTGATCGGCTCGGTCAGGTACTCGCGCAGGTGCTCGGCCAGCGCCCTGATCTCGGCGGGGTCGACGATGCCGCTGGTGACCACCACGAACTCGTCGCCGCCGAGGCGCCCGACGAGATCCTCGCGGTGGACGGCGCGGTGCAGTCGCTCGCCCGCGATCCGCAGCACCTTGTCGCCGACGCTGTGCCCGAGCGAATCGTTGATGACCTTGAACTTGTCGAGGTCGATGAACAGCACCGTGGTGATGTCGGCGCGGCCGGGCCGTCGCAGCGCCGCGCTGAGCCTGGACAGCACGAGTGTGCGGTTCGCGAGCTCGGTCAGCGGGTCGTGGGTGGCTTCGTGTTCGAGACGCTCGCCGATCGCGCGGCGCTCGGTGATGTCGGTGAACGAGGTGACCACCGAGGCCGGCGCCGTGTCGCCGAAATCGAGCAGGCGGGAGGTCAGCGACAGCCAGACGTTGCGGCCGTCAGGACGCCGCACGCGGACCACGCGGCGGCTGCGCGAGGTCATCTTGCACTGGGCCTCCTGCGCCGGGTAGGACTCGGGCGGGATGCGTTTGCCGCGTTCGTCGTACAGCTCCAGTGACGTCGACTCGATGCCGACGAGGTCGCTTTCGCGCATGCCGAAGATGCGCTGCGCGGCGGGGTTGGCCGACTCGATGAGCCCGGTCGGGCCGACCACCACGACGCCTTCGTCGAGCGACGCGACGACCGTCTTGAAGTGCTCCTCCGCCCGCCTGCGCGCGGTTTCGTCCGCGCAGACGAGCACGTACCCGTCGTTCATCTCGGCGGCCGAGACCCTGACCTCCAGCGCCCTGCCGTCGACGTGCCGGTGCGTTGCCTGGATGACGCCACCTGCCAGCAGCACTGCCAGCGGATCCAGCGCGGCGCCGACCACCTCGTCGACCCGGCGGCCGACCGCTTCGGCGGCCGAGCGGCCGTACACGGCCTCGGCGGCCGGGTTCCAGCTGGTCACGACCCCGTCGACGCTGGTGGCGATGATCGCGTCACTGACATGGCTGACCAGAGCGGCCTGGTAGCGCAAGGTGGCTTCGGCCGCGCGCTGGGCCGACATGTCACGCATGATCACCTGGAAGGCCGGCCTGCCCTCCCAGGTGGTGCGCACCGAAACCGTCTCGATGCTCAGCGTGCCGCCGTCCAGCCGCTTCAGCACCGCCTCGGCAGGCTGGGTCATCGAACCGGGCGCGACCAGTGACTCGAGCCGTTTCAGGATGCCGGGGATCGACGCCTGGTCGGCGATCTCGGTGATCTCCTTGCCCAGCAGCTCGGCGGCCGAGGTGGCGCCGAGGAACCGGATGGCCGCGGAGTTGACGTACACCAGCCGCTTGTCCTCGTGCACGATGATCGCGTCGGGACTGAGCTCGACCAGCAGCCGGTAGCGGTCGGTCAGGTCCGCCATGGCGCGCTTGTCCTCGTGCCGCGCGGTGGCGTCGGCCGCGATGCCGAGCAGGTTGTACGTGCCGCCGGTGCGGACCGAGCGGGCGCGGAAACGCACCCAGCGCGTCGCGCCGCACGGGGTCTCGAAGCGTTGCTCCAGCTCCAGGTCCTGCTCGTCGTCCTGCGCGCGGGCCGCGCCGACCAGCGGCTCGATGAGCTCGAGCAGCCGCGCGCGTACCTCGTACTCGGACGAACCGGGCATGCCGAGCACGAGTTCGAGTCCCGGCAGCCAGGACACGGTCCCGTCGGTGAGGCCGAGCGACCAGATCACGGCCGACTCGGTGGACAGGGAGAGGTCCGCGACGATGCCGCGGCTGAGCCTGCTCCCGACGGCGAGCTGCCCGTCGGGGAAATCAGCCTCCATAGCCCATCCGATCCATTCACTTCGCCCAAGAGGTCCAGACCAACACCTGGCTCAAGGGTCCAGATTAGGGGTTCGGCATGAATCAGGACATCCTCTAGTCAGAATCCTTCGGCGGCCTGCCGGGACCTCGCATCTTTCCCACATCCTTGGGCAGCCTGCCCGCCTCCGCCAAGGCCCGGCGGAGGAGGAACTCGAGATGCGCGTTCGTGCTGCGCAGCTCGTCCGCCGCCCACCGGGCCAGAGCGTCGTGTACCGCGGGGTCCAGACGCAAGAGGATCTTCTTGCGCTCCGTCACTGGTACAGGGACCCCGCGTTGACGACGGGCTGCGTGGAGCGGTCACCGCACAGCACCACCAGGAGGTTGCTGACCATCGCGGCCTTGCGCTCCTCGTCCAGCTCGACGACCTGCTGCTCGGAGAGCCGCTGCAGGGCCAGCTCGACCATGCCGACCGCGCCTTCGACGATCTTGGTGCGCGCCGCGACGACCGCGCCCGCCTGCTGACGCTGCAGCATCACCTGCGCGATCTCCGGGGCGTACGCCAGCCGCGTGATGCGCGATTCGATGATCTTCACGCCCGCCGACTCGACACGCGCGGAGATCTCGGCCGACATCTTCGCGGTGATCTCTTCGGCGTTGTCACGCAGCGAAAGCTTGTTCTCCTCGTGCGCGTCGTACGGGTAGCTGCCCGCGATGTGCCGCACGGCCGTCTCGGCCTGGATGGCGACGAACGCGCCGAAGCTGTCGACCTCGAACAGCGCCTTCGCGGTGTCCTCGACCTGCCAGACGACCACGGCCGCGACCTCGATCGGGTTACCGTCGGCGTCGTTGACCTTGGCCTGCTCGGTCTCCAGGTTGCGGATCCTGGTCGAGATCGGCCGCCGCACGGTGAACGGGTTGACCCAGCGGAGCCCATCGGCGCGGATGGTGCCCTGGTAGCGGCCGAACAACTGCAGTACCTGCGCCTGACCTGGCGCGACCATGGTCAGTCCCCTGGTGCAGAACAGCGCGACGCCCGCGATCACCGCGCCGATCACGGTCGTCGGCACGTTGATCTGCGCGGCGATCAGCAGCCCGCCACCCGCGATGACGAGGAGCGACAGCCCCAGCGCAGGCAACCCCGGCATGCCGCCTGCCTGGCGTTCGTGGATCTGCGGGCGTGGCATCGAA
Source organism: Amycolatopsis sp. NPDC059657 (assembly GCF_042734395.1). Lineage (NCBI taxonomy): Bacteria > Bacillati > Actinomycetota > Actinomycetes > Pseudonocardiales > Pseudonocardiaceae > Amycolatopsis > Amycolatopsis sp. NPDC059657. The sequence goes on from NZ_JBHWEB010000016.1 coordinate 46,791, forward strand.
ACCTGGCTCATGATCTTCTTCCCCTCAGTTGGTGATAGCAAAGTGATATCACTTTTTCGGGGAACGCGCGAGCCCTCTCTTCAACCACGGCCCGCAGCAGAGCAGCCCGAAGTGCGCCGCGATGGCATGACCGGCCAGCGTGATGCCGGCTTCGAGGCTCGACGGGTCGTCGGCCAGATAGATCTCCAGCACGAACAGCTCGAGCGCCGCGACCGCCAGCCACCGCCGCCGGGCGAGCAGGAAAACGAGCGCGCCTGCCGTGGTGAAGAAGCCGTAGCTGACGCCGATGTCCAGCCAGTGCGCGTCGGATTTCGGCAGCAGGCCGACGCTGATCGCCCACATCACCGGCAGCTCGGTGAGCAACGTCGCGAGCACATGCCCCGCGAAGAAAACGCCCGCCGTGCGGCGCGCCTTGAAACGCCGTTCGAGCGGCGCGACCAGGAAACTGAAGATCAAGAAATAGGGCAGCCAATGATCACCGCCGACCCACAAAGCGCTGGCGAACAACGCCAGGAACGGGCGGCGCCAGAGGTTGTGCGCGTCGGTGCTGGAAAGCGCGAGCAGCTGTGCGGTGAGCGCCGGATCGGCGAGGCGGACCACCAGCGTCGTCGCGAGCAGTACGACGAGGTAGCAGAAGGTGAACGGGGTGCCGCGCGGCGTGGGGACGAACTTGGCGAGGCGCGGGCGTTCCAGCTGGTCGAGCACCTATTCAGAGTGGCTGGTTCCACCGTGAATCCACTGTGATGTCACCCGGCCGGTGGACGTTGATTGTGGGGCCTGTCACCCACGGGCAGAAGGACTAGTTATTCTTCACCCGTCCGGGTGAGCTTGGATCTTGGTTAATCTTGGCCGAACTACTCCCACGACTCGGTGTTTTTCGATAAAAAGGCGTGTCGCGCCCGCAGCAACGATGACCCATCGGCTGGAAAGGACTCCGCGTGAAGCACGAGGTGTCGGTTTCCGAGTTGCTCGCGCGCGAGGGCTGGGCGCAGGTGCCGCCCCCGCCGCCGTCGCGGTCACGCTGGCGGGTGGTGGCCGTGATGGTCGCCGTGGTCATGGGCTGCGGCACGGCCGCCGTGCTGGTCGGCCTCGGCTCGGCCTCCGAGAAGGCCGACAACACCGAGCACATCACCATGGTCGAGATGCCGTCGCGCACCTCGGGCGTCGCGGGCGGGGACGCCACGCCGATCAGCGAGACCACCACGACGGACGACAACCCGACCGGCGCCGGGCACGGCTCCGGCCCCAGCAGCACGCACCCGACGTCGTCGAGCAGCTCGGCCACCACGACCTCGGTCCCGACGAGCGGCACGCCGACCACGGGCACCACCAGCACTCGCAACGACGACCCGTCGACCACCGGCTCACCGACACCGTCCTCGCCGAAGCCGCCGTCGAGCTCGCCGACGCCGACCACCAAGCCGTGCATCCTCTGGCCGCTGTTCTGCTGAAAAACGGCGATCGCTACCGAGCGAGCGGCACTCCGGCGCGCGGCCGGGGACTCGGGCTCGGCGCGGTCCACGCCTGCATCATTTCGGCGTAGCGCGGGGAATTCCTGAGCAAGTCTTCGTGACGGCCCAGCGCGGTTTCACGGCCGTCCATCACCAGCACGCGGCGTGCGCGCAGCGCCGACGAAAGCCGGTGCGCGATCACGAGAAGCACCCCGCCGCGTGCGGCGAAGGCCCGTTCGACCCTCGCTTCGGCGCGCGGGTCCAAGTTGGACGTCGCCTCGTCGAGCAGCACGATCCGCGCGGGCGTCGCGTAGACCCGCGCGAGCGCGAGCAGCTGGGCGCCACCGGCGGTGACACCTTCGCGGCCATGGCCGATCTCGCCGTCCAGCCCACCGAGCCTGGCCAGCAGGTCACCGGCACCGACGGCGTCCGCGGCGTCGAGCAGCTCGTCGTCGGTCGCGTCGGGGGCGAACAGCGCGAGATTGTCGCGGACGGTCCCGGCGAAGACGTACGCCTCCTGCGGGATCAGCGCGATGAGCCGGTGCCGCAGCTCGGCCGGGGTGTCACGGACCGGCGCGCCGCCGAGCAGCACGCGGCCTTCCTGCGGTTCGAGCATGCCGGTGATCAACCCGGCCAATGTCGACTTGCCGATACCGGACGGGCCGACGACCGCGAGATGGTCACCGGCGGCCAGGTCGAGGTCGAGCCCGCGCACGATCGGCTCGGCGTGCTCGCCCCAGCCGAAGGTCAGCTCACGCACGCTGACGACGGCGTCCGACGGCTCCTCGCGGCCGTCGACCGGCTCGGGGATCTCCGCCGTCTCGGCGAGGCGCCGCAACGCCACCAGCAACCTGAGCACGACGGTCGCGGCCGTCGCGGCGAGCCCGCGCAGCGCCGGCTGCATGGTCGTGGCCAGGTAGACGAGCGCGCCGAGCGCGGCGCCCGCGGTCATCGTCCCCGCCGCGACCATGCCGGGCGCGACCAGCAACGCGAGCAGCAGCGGAAGGAAGCCGCCGATCGAGATCACGAGTGTCCGCAGCGCGCTGGACCTGGCGACCGCCATCGCCGCGGCCGCCTGCGCGTCGACCGTGTTGTGCAACGCCATCACCGCGGTCGCCTCCGCGCCACACGCGACGACGTCACGCATACCGGCGAGCGTGGTGCCCGCGGTCTCGGCGGTCCGTTCGTCGGCCAGCGCGAGCGCGCGCTGGCGCCGAGCCAGCGAAGGCAGCAGGCAGGCGAAGATCGCGATGGAGCCGAGCACCGGCGCCGCGACCAGCCAGGCGAGCCCGCCCGCGACCGTGAAGAGACCGGCGAGCGCGGCGAACGTCGTCACGATCATCCCGCGTGCCTGCACGAGCAGCCCGGCCGTGGCGTCGCGGACGACCTCGACATGCTGGGTGATCCGCGCGACCCCGCTCGCGTCCGGCTGGTTGCGCGGCGGCGCCGGATCGTGCAGCACCCCGCGCACCACGGCCTCGACCAATGCGTCACGCAGTGGTTCGACGACCTTGCCGAGCTGCTGCCACACCAGCCGCGAGCCGATCGCGCCGAGCAGCGCGACCGCGCCGAACACCGCGAGCCAGGCCATGCCGACCAGCGGCGCGCCCGCGCCGAAACCACGGTCGACGGCCAGTTCGACCAAACGGCCGGAGAAGAACGCGGGCACGCCTTCGAGGATCGAGCAGCCGAGCAGGATCAGGCCGCCGCGCCACTGCTTGCCGAGCGCGGTGCCGTACAGCTGGTGAACGGTCACGAGTCGTCCTCCGTGAACACCGCGCGATACCCCGGTTCCCGCATCAGCGTCCGGTGCGGCGCGACCGCGCGCACCCGGCCGTCTTCCAGCCAGGCGACGAGATCGGCGCGGGCCGCGGTCGTCGCGCGGTGCGTGACCACGATGCGCGTGCGGCCGGGCAGCGCGCTCTCGATCGCCTGCTCGACGGCCGCTTCGGTGACCGTGTCGAGGCTGGCGGTCGCGTCGTCGAGGATGAGGATCTTGGGGTTGTGCACGATCGCGCGGGCGAGGCCGAGCCGTTGCGCTTCGCCGCCGGAGAGCGGGGTTTCGGTCAGCGGCGTGTGATAGCCGAGCGGGAGCCGGACGACGACGTCGTGCACCTGCGCGCGGCGGCAGGCGTCCTCGACCGCGCCGTCACCGGCCCACGAGCCGTAGCCGACGGCTTCGGCGACGGTCGCGCCGAGCAAAGCAGGCCGTTCGAAGGCATAGCCGACGACCGCGCGCAGTTCCTCGGTGCGCAACTGGCTGAGCGCGACGCCGTCGAGCAGCACCTGGCCATGGTCGGGTGGCCGCAGTCCGCCGAGCACCTCGACCAGCACGGACTTGCCGGAACCGGATCGGCCGACCACCGCGAGATAGGTGCCGCCGAGCACGGTCAGGTCGAGTTCTTCGAGCGCGCCGGCGACCGTGACCTGCCGCAGTTCAACGGTTCCCTGGCCGTTTCGCGGGCGTTTCGTGCCGGGTTCCGGCACCGGGGAGTCGAGTACCTCGGCGAGCCGCTCGCCACACGAGCGAGCGCGCGCGAGCGTGGTGAGCAGCGGGATCCGGGTGATCATGGCCATCCCGAGCGCCACGTAACCGAGGGTGGCCAGCACGTCGCCGATGGTCAGTCTTCCTTGCAGCACACCGAATCCGGCCGCCGCGAGCGCGCAGATCTCGACGGCGGGGATGAGCAGCGACGACCGCCAGACCATCCGCGCCTGCGTACGCCACATGCCGCGGCCGGCGCCGCTCAGCTCGGGCAGCGGGCGGAGCACACGCTCCGCTTCACGGTCGGCGATTCCGGCGGCCGCGATGGTACGCAGCCCGCCGACGGCGTCGAGCAGCCTGGCGGCGATTTCGCCGGAGACCTGTTGATAGGTAAGGACATCATCGGCTGTGTGCTTGAGATGCGTGCGCGCCAGCAACAACGCGAACGGGATGCTGCCGAGGAACACGACAGCGAGCCGCCAGTCGAGCAGCGCCAGCAGCGTCACCGCGCCGCCGGAGATGAGCACGGCGGTGCAGAGCTGGATGACGATCGCGGCGATGGCGCCCGCGCCGGTGCAGTCGCTCGTGAGCCTGCTGATGGCGTCGCCCTCGGCGAACGGGGAACGGGTGCCGAGCGCGAACAGCCGATCGGTGAGCTTGCGGCGCAGCCAGGCGGTCGCGGAGCTGGTGACCCGAATGGACCAGATGCCGCCGATGACGTCAGCGAGTATCTCGGCCGCGCCGAGCGTGAGCAGCCAGAGGACCTCGGGCCAGCTGGGCCTGCCGGAGACGGCGGCGTCCACGGCGGCCGCGAGCGCACCGGGCAGCAGCAGCCCGGCCGCGGTGGCGACGAGCGAGGCCAGAACGATGAGGAAGAGGCGGGTCCGATCGAGCCAGGCGACCTCGGCGAGCAGCCGATCACCGGGTCCCGTCATCTGAGAACCTCTCAAGAAGGTGCCGTTAAGCTTTTACTTAAAGCAGAATGAAGGCGCGGGAGCGGCGCACTTGGCCTGTGCCGCTCCCGCGCCGGTTACCTACACCAGGATCAGTGGCAGGTCAGCAGCGAGATGGTGCTGTTGGTGCAGGAGGCGAGCAGCGACAGGTTGCTCGGCTCGCCGCCACCGTGACCACTGTGACCCATGCCCTCGGAGAGCTCGGGGGTGGCCAGAGCCTGCAGGTCGAGAACGAGTTCCATGGTGGTTCCCTTCGTTGATCCTTTTTCCACCGGCCACAATTAGCCGGCAGTTCGTGAGGACGGGGTGCCGCTGAAGAACGGCAGCACGGGTTTCCCGTCCAAAGTGGCGGCGAGCGCGAGAAGCACGCCCGCTCCGCCGGTGTTGAGGTCCATCGACAACCGGAGCAGCTGGTTGCCTGGGAAGGCCAGCCCGCCCTTGTACGGCAACGCATACCAGGACAGCCTGGACAAGTGCAGGTCGACGGCATCGCGTGAACCGCCGGTCTGGTCCATGGCCAGCGCCGTCATCAGACCGCACCGCCCGAGCACCAGCCCTGGATGGATGACGAACTCGCCTCGGCAAGCCATCCGCAAGCCTGGCAAGCTGGCCAGGCTTTCCGCGTCGGGCGCATGCCTGGCCAATTGTTCGGCAACCATCAGAATGCCCGCACTGCCGACACCGACATAAGGCAGTGTCCGCTTTTCACCGTCACGGACCTGAAGCGATCCGTCGTCGGTGGTCGCGCATTCTTCGAGATCACGTTTCAAAGCTTGATCGGCGAAGGAAAGCCAGGCCTTTTCGCCGGTTCGTTCGTACAGCCGGATGAACAGCAGAGCCGATCCGGACCAGCCGTTCATCAACCCGGCCCGACCGAACTTTCCTGGTGGCTCAGCGACTTCCAGTGCCTCAGCAAGTTTAACAGCAGTGTTGAGCGCCTGCCTGCCGAACTCGTTGTCTCCTCGACTGGTCGCGAAATGAAGCTGGGTGAGACCGATACCCGCGAGCCCGCCTTCGAGCGCGTGATCATTGGTCTCGTCCACCATTTTCGCCGACCAGGCAAGCAGTTCGCTTGCTTGTTCGGTATACCCGAAGTTCTCGAGCACAAACGCGATTCCGTGCGTCCCGTCATAAAAACCGGGACGGCTCGGCGGCTCGCGATTGAGTGACTCGATCAGCCATTTCTCGTGCTCAGGGAATCGGCCTGCGCCGGCGACGTCCAGCGCGTAGAGCACACCGGCGGCGCCGTACGCGAAGCACGCTCCGCCGACACGGAACTGCTCGATGTCACCGGGGAAGAGCCGATCGTGCCGTTCGGGAGTCGCACTCGCGAGGATGGCCGTGGCGATCCGTTTGCGGACGACGGTCCAGTCGGGTTCGGATTGGTCAAGCTCGTTGGCCACGCTGACCGATGGCTGGTCGTCGTGCCTGGCGAGCCCGTCGAGGATCACCTGGCCGTACTCGCCGGGGAGCTGGAAGCGCCGGAGCACGAAGTCGACCAGCGAAGGAAGCTTCGCGGGCAGCAGTTCGAGCAAGGTGTTGATCGGCAAGAACATCCAGAGCCGCAGCGCGGCGAGCGCGTGTCCGTCGATGTCGAAGCCGGTGCGGTCGGCGGGGGCACGGAAACCCGGCGCGCCGAGCGCCGGCCGACCGGAGCTGTCCGCGTCGAAGGCCATCTCGAAGTCGATGAGCGAGATCGCGTCGTCGTGCTCGCTGTCGATCATGATGTTGAGCGGATGCAGGTCGCCGAAGACGATGCCACGCTCGTGGATGGCGCCGACCAGTGTCTCGACGGCGTTGATCACGCCGAGCGCGCGGTCTCGGTAGTCGAGCAGGTCCTGTTCGGACTTGTCGCGGCGGGTGAGCGGGTAGTTGCGGGCGAGCCAGTTGCCCAGCGAGTCGCCCGCCACGTACTGCATGGCGAGGAAGTGGTGCTCCCAGACGGTGAAGTGCTCGTACACCTCGGGTATGCCTGGGATGCCGGCTAGTCGTTCCAGTACATCCTTCTCACGCTGCAGCCGGGTGACGGCGTCGATCAGGTCGCGGTCGAGACCGGCGTGCGGGCGGGCCTCCTTGACGACGACCTCGAGCCCGTCCGACTTGCGGTCGGCGACGTAAACCCCGCCACCGTTCGAGAAGTGCATGGAACTTTTCACCTGGTAGGGGAATTGCGAGGGATCGCCGCTCTTGCGAGCCTCCAGGTGCGGTGCCAGGCAAGCGGGCAGCTCGGCCCAATCAGGGAAGGAGAAGGTGGGCTCCCGCTTATCGGGAACCAAAGTGCCGTCCGGGCGCCGAATGGCGAGCACCCGGCTGCCGTCCTTCTCGACCCACTGCTCGGTATATCCGCCGTAACGCACATAGAGTGGCCCCTCCGCGTAGCGAAGATCACTCAAGATATATGCGCCGTGCTCCCCCTTGAGCTCTTGAGAGAGATCAACAAGAAGTCGTTCCAGCTCGTTGTTGTCCGCCGGATAAATAGTGATCAGCTTACCGCTGCCCTCGCGCGGGGCGTATTTGGAATTCCGCGCGAGCAGGATCGCCTTGCTGCGCAGGTGCTTGAACGCCACCTCGTGCTCGACGCAGTACGCGTACACCTTCCTGAGCACCCGCTCCGCGTTGTCCAGACCAGCGGAAATGTGGATTTTCCAGCCCTGCGAGGGCAAAAATCGGGCGTCCGGGTCCAGCGTACGCCAGATGCCGCGGTCGTACGACGACCACCCCGAGGCCGGCAACGGCAGCAGCGCCGCGTAATCCTCCTCCAGCGTCCCGGATTCTCGCTGCTCGTCGAAGAACAACGGATCGGCGAAGCAAAACGCTTCGTACCGGAGATCCATGCCAACCCTTCCCCGCCCCTTAGCCAAGCGATCAAAGCCGCTCGATGACGAGGAATATTCCCCCACGCCGGAGGCTTCCTGGCCAATCCGCCAACTCGGGGGTTCAGTTGGGCTGATCAGGGTAGACAAGAATGCCTACTACCCATGAGTACATTGCGCTCAGTAATAAATGACAGATCCACAACCACCCGGACGGGGTGTAACAAAACGAAATCAAAGCCCTGTCAGGCCCATACGATCATAAGGAAAAACGAGATGCCGAATTGGCGATGCGCCATTAAGAGTGGTTTGTGATTTATTTACAGCATAGCGTCCAACCTGCATGTACCACCTCCTGTGCCGCTGCATGGGAAGACGCGCGAGCAAGCCCGGATTCACGCCTGCCGAAGGTCGGTCACCGAAGGCCATCCGGCCTAGTAGTACTTTGACCCCGAAGTGGCAAATGGAGGAACTGTGATCCCGGCTTTCGCGGTGACGGTCGCGCTCTGTGCAGCTCTCGTAGCTGTCTGGAGTTTCGTCCAGTCAGCCCGCAACAAGGCCCCCGACCGGGCCCTGCTCGGCGCACTCGCGATCGTCGAGCTACTGCTGATCGCCCAGCTCGTGGTCGGCATTGTGCTGCTCATCGGCGGCCAGCGCCCCGCGAGCATGGCCACCTACCTGGCCTACCTGATCGGCTCCCTGCTGGTACTGCCCGTCGGAACCATCTGGGCACTAGCCGAGCGAAGCCGGTCCAGCACGGCCGTGCTGGGCATCGCCTGCCTGGCCATCCCGGTCATGGTCCTCCGACTGAACGAGGTCTGGCATGTCTGAGCAAACCCGCGTCACAGGCGGCTCCCGAGTACTGGTCGCCGTCTACGCCATCTTCGCGCTGGCCGCCACCTCCCGCGCCGCGGTCCAGATCACCACCAAGTACCACGAAGCCCCGCTGGCCTACCTCCTGTCAGCCTTCGCGGCGGTCATCTACGTCGTCGCGACAGTGGCACTCGCCAGAGCCTCCTGGTGGCGCGTAGCGCTGGCCGCCTGCGCGGTCGAGCTACTCGGCGTCCTGACCATCGGCACCCTCAGCATCTTCGACGCGGCGGCCTTCCCCCACGCCACGGTCTGGTCGGCCTACGGCCAGGGCTACCTCTTCATCCCCCTCGTCCTGCCGGTCATCGGCCTCTGGTGGCTCCGCCGCACCCACCGCACAGAACCCGTTTGACCGCCCGGTAGGCTTGGACGCACGGGTCGTTAGCTCAATTGGCAGAGCTGCGGACTTTTAATCCGTAGGGTTTCATCGGCCCCTTTGTCGTCGGACTGCTACTCGCAGGCGTTCTAGCTGCTGTTTTTACTGCTTCCGTCGAGTCGATTGACCGCGTCGCAGCTCGTGCAGTGCTCCATCTGTGCTCCAGTGTCGACGGGTTGCTGGACGAGCTCACAGCATGGCGTGCGTGCCTGGCTTGCGCCGTACCGCACGGCCCGCTTGCAGGTCGGTCCACAGAGCCTTGCTGCCAACGTTGGCTCGCCCTGGGCCTCGCCACGCCGGTACGGTGATCAACGCGGCGACGCGGGCCGACCGTGAGGTCGACGCCTATGCGCGCTCAATCCAAATCCCCGACCGTCCCCTGGCTCGGCCCCCTGCCCCTTCACTACCAGTCAGGTTTCCCAAACCCTGACCTGCGATGATGGAGATCCACTAAGCAAGCGCTGCAATTGGCCACCGTTGGGCGCCGTTCACTGTCACTGCAAGCACCGCGGAAACGGACTACGCCCCATGATCAACACGTGAAGGGTCAGGTCGCCAGTCGATAGACACGGTGATCGACACACCAGAACTCGACGTGAAGGTGGCCATGTCACCGGTGACGGTGGTTTCCACAAATGGATTGGACTCGGTCAGGAAAACAACCCAGACGAGTTCACGCTTGGCGTCGAGCCGTCCGAAGAAGCCCTCCGAGCCGTGCGAACCCTCGCCGCGCACGAGGAAGCCGCCGGGGATCGGGGTCTCGTTCGTGATATCGACGTCGGACACCCAGTCGGGGTCCTCGGCGAGCATCTCCGCCAGGTCGAATTCGTCGCCGAGCTCGAATCCGCCCGGTGCCTCCGGGTTCGCGTCCAGTTCGCGGGATACTCCGGAGGCATGGTGGATCGCGTCCTCGATCGGCAGCTTTCCCTTGCGCCACAACGCCACGATCGGCGAATCCGCCATGTCCGTCACCTTCTCCGTCGCCTCCTGCCGCCGCCGCATCCCGGCGCTTCCGGCGTCGGCCGTTCACTGAGTCCGTTGTCGGGCACGGGTACGCCGTCGAGCCGGTTTCGTGGGCTGCGCATGCGCTCCCGGAACTTGTCCGCCCACGTCTTCCCGGTCGTGGAGTCGGGATGCACCGCGTCCGGATCGACCCGCGTGATCGCGACCGGGCGGCCGACCTCCCTTGCCGCGTCCAGCCTGCGGTTGTCATAGCTCACGAGCTGCCCATCCACCTCGATCACGTGCAGCGGCGACCGTTCCCAGTCCCAGCCACCGTTGCGCATGATATCGGCGTACTCGTTCTGGGTGATCGTGCGCTGCGAGAAGTTGATGTCCGCCGGGTCGGCCCACTCGATGTCGCCGGACTCGGTCAGCCCGAGTGCATCGGTCCATCCGATCGGGTTGTGCACATAGGCGTGTGGAGACGGGCCACCGGGCAGTCCGAGCGGGTCGCCACTGCCGTAGCGGCCTGCCGCCGGGTCGTAGTAGCGGTGGTAGTTGTAGTGGAGCCCTGTCTCTTGGTCGTGGTATTGGCCGGGGAACCGCAGCGGGGTATACGCCCGGTTGGTCAGTGCGCCGACGACTTCGCCCCAGAGCGTGCTCTCCTGCCGCCAGCTCAGTTCCCCATGAGCGTCGACCAGCTCGGTCGGCGTGCCGGCGATATCGGTCACGATGGCGTAGAACTGCCGGTCCACCCACTCCTGGTCGACCGGCGCCCGTTCGACCTGGGTGAGCGGGCGGAAGCTCGCCGGGTCGAATTCCCAGGTCGTGGTCTGGCCCGCCGAATGCGTCTGCTCGGCGAGTACGACACCGTCCCAGGCGAACTCGACCTGCTCGGCGACCGAGCCGTCCGGGGCGAGGCGTTGCTTGGCGATCCGCCGGCCCAGCGGGTCGTACCGATACCGCCACCTGGTCCGATCGGGGGTGGTCACCGCGACCAGACGGTCGTCGGCATCCCACTCGTAATGCCAGGTGTCCGGCTTGCGCGACAGTCTCTTCTTCTGCCGCACCACCATCCGGCCCTGTGCGTCGTGCTGATAGTGGATGTCCCCGGCCCGGCGGATCAGCGTGCCACCGTACTCGAGGGAATCCTGGCCTGGCGCCGACGGCCGGGTCGCTTGTGTGAGGTTGCCGGCGACGTCGTAGGCGTAGCGCTCCTGCCAGCCGGTGCCCTCGACGGCGAGCACTCGCCCGGCCGGATCGAGGTCGAAACGGCGGGTGCCGCTGAGCTGGTCCTCGATCGCCGATACGTGATCGTCGGCGCGGTAGTGATACCGCCGCTGCTGGATCTGCCGGGCTTGCGCGGCAGATCCGCCGCTGACCGCGCTGACCGTTTGCGCGACGAGCCGGTGGTTCTCGTCCCATGCCTGCGCCAGCATCGTGCCGGTGTCGAGCAGCCGCTCAACCTCACGACCCGCTGGGTCATACCCGAAGAACAGCGTACGACCGCCGGTTTCCAAGCTGGACGGCTTGCCGTTGGCCGCATAGCCCCAATGACTCTGGGCGCCGGTGGGGGTACGGCGCTGGACGCGACGGCCCAGAGCGTCATACGTGGAGGAAACGGTTCGCCCGTTGACCGTTTCCGCGAGCACCTGCCCCAGCGCGTCCCGCTGATACCGCAGTTCGGCGTCGACGTTGCTAGCGTGCATCAGCCGTCCCGCGGCGTCGTAGCCGATGGTGGTGACGGTGTCCCCGCACCGTCGCTGCACGATGGCGCCCATCGCGTCGCGGACGAACCGCGTGCTCTGTCCCGCGCCGTTGACCCGCTCGGTCAACCGGCCGGCGGCGTCATAGGCGTAGGTGACTGCCCGGCCGTTGAAGTCGGTCTCCCGCACCAGGTTTCCGGCGTCGTCGTAGTCGTACTGCCACCGCAGGCCTTGGGCGTTGGTCACCGAGACCAGCCGGAGGGTGGCGTCGTAGCCGAATTCGAGTCGCGTGCCGTCCGGGCCGGTCTCCGCCGCGGGCAGGTTGAAGTGCGTGGTTTCAGTTCGCGTGACCTGGCCGTGTGCGCCGATGTGTTCGACCCCGTTGCCTTCGGCGTCGTACCGCCACCGCTCCGCGCTCCCGTCCGGGCGGGTGCGGGAGACCAGCTTGCCCTCGACGGTCCAGGTGAACCGGGTGGTGCCGCCCAGCGGATCGGTGATCGCGGCGACCCGGCCGAACTGGTCACACTCATAGCGAGTGGTCGCGCCGGCCGCGCCGGTGATCGCGACGGGGATGCCCGCGTCGTTCGTCTCGATGCGCCGGACACCGCCCAGCGCGTCGGTCACCGCGACCCGGTGTCCGCGGTCGTTGTAGCGGTACCGGGTGGTCGCACCCGCCGGATCGGTGGCCGCGACCAGATTGCCGCGATCGTCGAACTCCTGCCGCCACACCGCGCCGTTCGGGTCGATGAAGGTCGTCAACCGGCCGGAATCGTCGTATTCGGCGAGCACCTGCACACCGTCAGGACGGGTCGTGGTGACCAGGTTCCCGACTTCGTCGTAGAGGAACCGCGTCGTCTGGCCGAGCGGATCGGTGCGCGAGAGCAGGCGGTCGTGCTCGTCCCATTCGCAGGTGGTGGTGTGGCCGAGCGCGTTGGTCTCGGCCACGATCTGACGCGCCGCATTGAGCTGGAACGTCGTGGTGTGGCCGAGTGCGTCGGTGAAGCGGGTGGTCAGGTTCTCGTAGGTGAAAGTCCCGTTGAGGAAGCCGCCCGAGCCCACATTCGCCACACATCGGCCCTGCGCGTCGTAGAGATACCGGTACCACTCGCCGTTGCGGTCGGTCCACTGGGTGATCCGCCCAGCCAGGTCATAGGTGAACTTGAGCGACTGTCCCGAGGAGTTGGCCACCTCGGTCAGCCGGTCATCGTGGCCGTAGGCGTACTGGACGACAGTGACGGCGGCATCGCGCATCCGCAGTTCGGTGACGCGTCCGCCTGCGGTGTCGACCTCGAGGTGGTAGCCGCCGGAATGCCGCACGGCGGTGAGCATCCCCGCCTCGTCGTGGTCGAACTCGATGCTGTTCCCGTTGCGATCCACGATCGCGGACAACGCGCTTTCGCTCGCACCGGTCGCGAAATGCAGCGTGTGCCCGTTGTCCCGCCTCCGGATCGCAAAGCCGGTGTCAGTCCGCCACAGCGGCCATCGGGGCCCGGCCACAGGCATGACCTCGCCGCTGACCGGCGGGTCGGGATAGACCAGCAGCATCCCGTCCTCGGCGACGAAGACCACGCCCTGCTCGTCGAACTCAAGCCTTTGGTCCACAGTGGACGCCCACGAGCGGCCGAACAGCCTGCCCGCGCGGTACGAGGAAACGTGGGTTCGCCGCAGCACCAGCGGAAGCACACCGGGCAGCTCGATGTCAGTGTGCCCCAGCACCATCTCACCGGTGACTACGTCGATCGGGTCGTTCTCGCACCGGCGCTCGGTCTCGGGGGTCTTGGTGTCGTCAGGATCCTTCGGCCGATTCGTCCCGGTCTTGTCCTTCGCCGACGAAGACGACGTGTCGCCACTGCGCGTCGACGACGGCCCTGTCTCGTCCGGCGTATGCGAGGCCGACGGGCTCGTATCGCTCTTAGGGACGTCCGGGCCGTCGGTCTTCTTCACGGCCTTCGCCGCACTGGGGCTCGTACCGCCGCCCTTGCCGAGCTTCTTGCCCAGCTTGGACAGCTTCTCGATGATCTCACCGAGCTTGTCGATGATCTTCCTGAGCTTCGGAGCCACGTTGCCGATCGTCTTGACCAGCTTGCGGATCAGATCAGAGACCTTACTGATCGCCTTCGTGATCGCCGTGGTCGCTTGAACCGCCACCAGCGGGGTCGCGAAGCCGAGGGTGCAAGCCTCTTCGAGCGCCCAGCTGATGAGCTTGCCGACCAGTTCGGCGACCAGGTCACGCACGGTCTCCCGCACCATGGCCACGACCTGGCCCATCACCATCACGCCGGTCGACACCCCGTCGGCCAGCGTGGCAGCGCCCTGCATCGCGTCCACCTGCTCCGCGACCTCGCCGCGGTAGGCGTCACCCGCCTGCCCCGACCACCCCGCGGTGCCGTTCTTCGCCTCGTTCCCGAAGTCCCCGGCGACCGCATTGACCTCTTTGGCCACATTCGCCCAGGTATCCGAGTACGACTGGATGACAGGCGGGTCGCCGGCAAGCCAGTCCAACGCCTCCTTGAGCGGCTGCACATGCTCGATCAGCCACGAAACCCCATACTGCGCCAACGTCCCGATCGGGTCGATCGCCAGCGACAGCACCTCCAGGCCCACGCCCAGCGCGCCAAGCCCACCCTCGACCCACGAGCCGTCCTTGACCCCGCTCGCCAAGTCGACCGCCGACTCGGCGATACCGATCCCGGTGACCGCCGTCGTCTGCGACTTGGCCTGTGCGACCAGTGGATTCCCCTCCGGCACCCGCAACCCCCTTCGACCCCGCTACGACGCCATCCGAACCTAACCGGTTCCCCGACATTCAAAGCCTTGATACGACTCCCGACACTCCGATCGGCGACAAAGTCGACTTGCACGAACTGTGCAACCGGCCCGGGCAACGGCCGACCAAGTGCCACCGTCAGCACAACAGCGCGAGGGCCTTCACCAGTGTCTCCAGAACAGTCCGGCGTCCGCGGCAATCTTCGCGAAGTCGCGAGCGCACAGCCATCGCTCATCCGCCCAAACACCAAGTCGGACGAATACGGTGACCGATTTGACATCCCTGCTTCGGTTCCATTCGACGGTATTGCCGGATGACGGCCTACGAGACGCGCTCCGTACAGGCATCTGGCGCAGCAGGTCGAAGATCGTGTTCAGCCGAGACCCGGCGCCTACGAGCAAGCGCAGCCGGGCGTGAATCGACTCGGGTCAGCGCCTTCTCCGCGGCCGGAGCCGCATCAATATGCATCTCGGCGGCAACCATCCCATTCGTCGGCGCCACCCAATCGACCAGATAGTCTTGTCTATCAGTTCGACGCGTTGGCAAAGTCAACAGGAATGACACCAGGACTCGTGGGCGCTACGTGTACTCTCGATGTCATGCAGGCGGACTTCGCAGACCACCCCGGGTCGCTGGTGACCGCGGCCGAGATCGCACGACTGGCCAACGTGACACGGGCTGCGGTCTCCAACTGGCGGAAGCGGTATCCCGACTTCCCCACACCCACTAGCGGAACCGGCCGCACCGCCAGATTCGCGCTGACGGAGGTCGAAGCATGGCTGACCCAACAAGGTAAAAGGGACGGCGGTCCTTCACCCGAAGTTCTCGTCTGGCAGGCGCTACGCGCCCAGTACGGCGATGAACTCGTCCGAGCACTCGCCGATGTCGCCGAAGCACTCGCGACCGGCGCTGCCGGTGACCTGGCGCCGGGGACGCGCGCCCGGCTGCTCGATCTGGCTCGAGAGAGTTCACCAGCCGAGGTCATCGACTCACTGATTGACAGGTTCCTGGCCTCCCCCGGCCGCGCCGGCTCCGAGCCGATGTCCACGCCACGCCTAGTCGCGGCGGTGCGCCGGTTCGCAGGCCCCGTGACGGGAACGGTGTTCGACCCCGCCTGCGGGATCGGCTCGTTGCTGCTCGCTTTCGGGACAGCGGCTGAGATCTCGTTGACGGGGCAAGAAGTGGATTCCGCCGCAGCACGCCTCGCGTCTTTCCGCGCCTCGCTCTGCAACGAATCCGACTGCGTAATCAGGACTGGCGATTCACTGCGAGACGACCTGTGGCCGGAGCTTCGCGCAGATCTCGTTGTATGCGAAACGCCGGCGAACATCAATGACTGGGGACGCGACGAACTCCTTCTGGATCAACGGTGGGAATTCGGCGTACCCACCAAGGCGGAATTCGAGCTGGCCTGGCTCCAGCACTGCTACGCCCATGTAGCACCGGGCGGCAGAGCGATCCTCGTCATGCCTGCCTCGGTAGCTTATCGGAAGGCCGGTCGCCGCATCCGGGCCGAACTTGTCCGCTGCGGTGCCCTCACCCAGGTTGTCGCACTGCCGGGGGGCATGGTCGCGTCACATCAGCAACCGGTGCATCTCTGGTTCCTGACCCGACCGGTGAACGCGGAACTTCTCGGCTCCCATGTCCGCATGATCGACCTGGTTGACGAAGACCCAGACGCCACGGCCGGGCCGGCCCCAACGCAGGTGGTCGACGTGCCTGTGATCGATCTGCTCGACGACGAAGTCGACCTGACTCCGGCCCGCCACGTGATGGCGGCACGAACGGATCATCTCACCGCGTACCAGGCTGCTCGCGAAGAAGTGGTCGCGCGCATGGATGAGCTGCGTGGTCTTCTACCGACAGTCGCAGCGGGTCCGGGCTCTCTCGACGGCGCGGTGATCCGGGTCGCTGATCTGGCCAGGGCAGGGCTCGTCGAGATCTCCGGCGAGTCGGTGGCGGCCACCAGCGATCGGCTCGACACCGACTTTCTGACGGGGTTCGTGCGGAGTCTAGCGAACACGAAACGAGCCACGAGCGGCAGCGGCACATTTCGCGTGGACGTCCGCGGTGCGCGGATTCCCCAGATGAGCATCGCCGACCAACACGCTTACGGCGCCGCGTTCCGCGGTCTCGACGAGTTCGAGAGATCTGTGGCGGAACTGGCGCAGTGGGGACGGCGCGCTGCCGAACTGGCTCGCGACGGGCTGACTCGCGGGTCGCTGCTCCCGGAGCGCGACGACGCCGACTAGCGCCTGCCGGTGGACGGCAAGAAAGGACTGGCGATCCCACTCCACGAGACAACGAGCGCTTCCCTTGCCCTGGTACACGCTACGAAAAGCAGGCAACGCTCCTTGAGCAGGTCACTCTCGTGCTGCTGCGGGTCGACGTCGGCTGGGGCTATTTCCTTCGCGAAAGGCAGCGCCTTCTCGGTCACACCAATCACCGCGACGCAACGGAATTCCAGGCCTTTCATCGAATGCATGGTGGCCAGTCGGACTCCTTCGACGTCGGCCCCCGGCTGATCCTTCACTCGCACCGAGACGATCCCGTTAGCCTTGAGTTGGTCGAACACCTTGTCCAGCAAGAGATTGAAGCGGGAGCACACCGCGATCTCGCTGGGAAGAACTCCCTGCGCGATCCACTCACCAACCCGCTCGGTAAGAGCGGCCACTTCGACTTGCTCGTTCGGGTATCCGGTTGCCTCGGGCCGCGTGCCGTGTAGGAGGGACCGGTAACCGGCCAGGCTGTCGCTCCCGTCGCCGCTGAGTTCGCCGACGCTGGAACCATCGAGGACGCCGGTCGACCAGACGAGGATTTCGGCGGTACTGCGATAGTTGATCCGCAACCGGGAGCTGCGGCCGGTGACCGAGATGCCGACTGCGCGCAGCGACACGTGAGAGTCGTAGATCCGCTGGTGCGGGTCACCGGTGATGAAGAGATCGTCGGGCCCTGTTTTGACGGCGGCACGCAGCACCCGCCACTGAGCCGGATGCAGATCCTGGGCCTCGTCGACGACCACGTGATCAAAACGATGATCGCCGCTGTCACACAGAATGTCCGCGGCTTCCGCGCAGATCTGCAGATGAGTCGCTTTCCCCGCAGTACGTAACTCTGCCGTGAATGCCTCGACAGCCGTCCAGACCTGCGCACGTTGTGCCGCACGCAGGGAAGACCCACGGCCACGACGCTCGACTTCGAGATACTCGCCCTCGGTTCGCACGTGCTGGGCGAGCACGACGTGCCGGAACTCTCTCGCGAGGAACTGCTCTGTCCACGGCAGGTTCTGTTGCTGGCAAACGCGTCGCCAGATCTGCCGTTCGTCGGCGTCGGTAATAGGAGACGGCGAACGTCCAGCATGGTCCCGGACGATCCGGTTCGCGAAGGCATCGACGGTCGTGATCTGCACCCGAGCGAGTTGCTCGTCGTCGTCGAGCAACAACGTCAGGTTGTCGCGCAACGCCCTGGCGAGGGCGTTGGTGTAGGTGGTGAGCAGCACTCGGCTGTCAGGAGAGCGGGACAGCAGGTGCTTCACCCGATGCAACGCGACCACGGTCTTGCCAGTGCCGGGGCCGCCGGTCACTTGCGCGGAACCGTTGAAGGACACCCGGTAAGCCACGCGGCGCTGGGATGGGTGCAGGAACACCCGCCAGGCCGCGAACGGCTTATCCAAGATCTCGGCCAGTTCGTCAGGACTGGATACCAGCGTAATGCGCGTCCTGGTATTGGCTATTGCCCTGGCCAGACTGTCCTCTGTCTCGGAAGGCTCCTCGGCAGGCCTGCGCTCGGCGACCACATCGCGGTAGACCTCCTCGGGCGAAAACCCCTCGGCGAGGAACTGCAACACCTCGAACTGGTCTTCCGGCAGCAAGCTGCCGAACGCCTCCAACTGCGGCCGGTCACTGATGGCGCGCGCCGCGCGGAGCACCTGGTCGTCGACACCGAGATCACGCAGCACCGTGTCGGAATGCTGGGCGAACAGCAGCACGGACGCGTTTGCGGCAGCCTGCTCCAAGGGCGGCGTCAGCTCCTCGATCGCAACGACGTTGCGAACTTCGAGCGCTCGCGTGGCCGTATTCTGCGTGTAGAGGCGCTTTGCGGCCCAGCTGTAGGCATCATCGTGAGGAACGACGTTCAGCAGCAGGAAGATGTCGCTGCCGTCGTCGGGCGCAAGTACGACACCGCGCCAGAAGTCGGTGACGCGGATGGTCCGCATCCGCGGGTCGCGCGCCTTGTCGACAGATTCCAGATGCAGCCCTTTGTCGGCGTGCAACCCGGCGACCGTGAGCAGCTGGAATTTGGCCATGGCCTTGCGTACCCCGGCCTTGATCTGCTTTTCCAGCCGATCGTAGGTCTCCCAGAAACTGCTGGCGAAGGCGAGCTGCGGCATGATCGGCTACTCCGTCGGCTGGTCGACTCGAGCGGGATGACGCGGACCGTGTCCCGGTGGCGGGTTGAGCGTGGAGGTGTAGTTCTCGCCGTCGACGAGCGGGTTGGTGGGGCTGATCCCGGCGGCAGCCATACGGTCGTACTCGGCGAGGATCAGATCCTTGGTGCGGTAAGTGCCGTACTTGGCCTCATCCTTGCGCTTGACGATCGGAAAGGTGTCGAGGATGTAGTCGACGTCGTCACGGTCGATCCCGTAGAGGTGGAAGAAAAGCGCGTCGAGCTCGGCGCGAATGATGGCGCGCCGAGCCTCGTCCCAGATGAAGGGCTCTGCCGTATCACCCAAATCCTGAGCGAACGGCGCCATGTCGTGAGCTGTGTAGACTAGCTCGACAATTCGCCTACTGATTCCTTCACGATTCCCAACAATCTTCACAGGGGGAATAACAGGAAGCTGGTTCATAGTGAAGAAACTCAACGATGTTCCGCCGAGTTTCTGCCGGACCACGTAGTCGAGGGCAAAAGTTGCCAAAATAGATTGAAGCAACTCGCCATTCTTGCCGGGAATCATCAGTAGATACTTGTGACCTACAGCCGTTCGCGGAAGCGCTCCGGTAACCAGTGTTCTAACATCGGTCACACGACAGATGTCACGCCAGCCGATCAGCCAGTCGTTGGTCCACCCCCTCGCATCAAGTCGACTGACAACCCCAAGATCCATGATCTCCCGACCGTTCTTGTCCAGTTTGCCAGTCGGCACGTCATGCTCAGGGGCCCAGTAGCGAGGGAAGACTACCCCATCTGGGTCCTGTTTTTCCTCAAGAGCGAGATCACGAGTCGAATCATCCTTCGCGTAGGTCGCCCAGCGATGGTCATAGTGATGAAGCATCTTCGCTTCGTACAGCGGGAGCATACGCTTTGAGCCCTTGATAAAGATATTGCCGGAAAGCATCCATCCCTCTCGCTCCAACTCGGCGTACGTACGGAAGAACCGGGAATCGTGAGCCATGTCGAACATTCTCAGGAACGAAATCTCCCATGGGTTGCTACCGCCTCGACCGTGTTCGTCCGGCTCCTTGACGAGGATCGGGACGTTGCTGTAGATGCCGAGGGTGATCTCAGCGTCGCGGCGGGAGCGGAAGATCGGGCAGGTACCCGTGTTGGGGTTGAGCAGGGTGATCTCTTCCGGCGACAAGGGGAACGTCTTGTCGGCATCGTCCAACTCCGCCGGGTCGTGGAGGAAAAACGCAAACTTCGCGGCAGGTTCGTGCAACGCCCGCCCGGCGACTGAAAGCACGCAGAACTTGAACGACCGATGAACACCCGGGAAAAGCGGAGTAGCATTCTCGAAGTCGTACAAGGCCGTGAGCGACCCGTTCAACACCAAATCCTTGAAGAAGTACTGGGTTCTGGCGTCGGTGGCAATCCCGGTTGGCACGATGACACCAGCACGTCCTCTATCGCCGGTCAAGATGCGTGCGGTCTCCGAGAACACGGCATAGGTGTTGAGGTTGCCTTTTCCCGTAAGCGGAACCCGGCCCGAACGCCGCAGGAAGTGGCTCTCGGCAT
Source organism: Amycolatopsis sp. NPDC059657 (assembly GCF_042734395.1). Lineage (NCBI taxonomy): Bacteria > Bacillati > Actinomycetota > Actinomycetes > Pseudonocardiales > Pseudonocardiaceae > Amycolatopsis > Amycolatopsis sp. NPDC059657. The sequence goes on from NZ_JBHWEB010000016.1 coordinate 67,109, forward strand.
AGACCGCGCGCTTCGCATCGGCATACGCGCGGAACAACGTCAGTGTGTCCGGGTCGTCACGCAACGCCGCGATCAGCTTCTTCCGGGCATCCGCCTTGCCCACCGCGGCGATCTCGGGCGAGCGCTGGGCGAAGAACTCCTGCTCCTTCAGCTCCACGCTGTCCCACGGCGGATTGCCTAGAACACAACTAAAACCGCCTCGCCAGCCTTGCCCAGGCAACTCGTCGTCGGCACCCGCGGCAAAGATTTCCGGGAATTCCAGATACCAGTGGAAGAACCGGTACTGATCGCGCAGCCGCACGATCTCGTTGTGGGTCTCCGGTGACGCGCCAGCCGCAGACGGATCCTCGAGCGCTCGGAAGACTCCCTCGGTGACCGCCCGTGGGCCGTCCGCAGTCTTGATCCACATGAACGCGGCGCACCAAGCATCCGCGAGATGCAAGGCGTTGACATACTCCGGCGATTCAGTCCAAGACGTGTAAGCCTCCGCCTTCTGCCGCACGTCACGGAGTTTGCCAGAAGCCTTCCCGGTGATCTGCCGCACGCTGGCCGCAAAAGCTGTGTTGGTGACCTTCATCGTGGTGTTCTCAATATCGAAGAGGCTGAACTGACCCTCGCGCTCATCGATGTTCATCTTCTCGAGGGTTTTGGCGAACTTCTTGTCATCGCCTTCGGTGGCGATGAACGCACTGTCCGGGATGCCTTGCCGCAGTAGTGAGGGGGTCGTGCCGAGCAAGGCGTTACCGCACTTGAGGTGAGCATCCAGAAAGTCGAGCGGCTTACCCGGAACGAGGGCTTCCAACCAGAGCGACACCTTGGCCAGTTCGACCGCCATGGGGTTGAGATCGACGCCATAGATACAGCGCGCAATGACCTCGTGCAGCGCGACGCGCACCGATTCCGTGACGGGCTCGGGGTTTCGCTCGCGTACCGCGGCGATCCGCTTGGCGATTCGGCGGGCGGCGGCGACCAGGAAATGCCCAGAACCGCAGGCGGGGTCACATACCGTCAGAGACAGCAGCTCGCTCACTATGGCTTCGGCCGGATCAGGCTGCCCAGCAACCGAAGCAGCAAGCTCACCACGTTTGACCGCGTCGTCAATAACCGGGTCAAGCGTCGAGTCCAACAGGCATTCGATCAACGACGACGGCGTGTAGTAAGAGCCAGTCGTCTTACGGGTGTTGCCTGCGAGTTCGACCAACTCGAAGGTGCGGTCCACCGCGCTGTGCCGCGGGACAAGTTCCAGCAGCGACTCGTAGATGGATCCCAGTTCTTCGGCGTCGAGATGCCGGTAGTCAACAGCCCGGATTCGCCGCGAGCCGACATCGCGAACCTGCGCGAGGTGCCGAATCGCGGTCAGCAGGTACTCGTTCGAGCACGCGAGACCGTCGATGACCGCGTCGGCCGGCGTCGGGTCGAAGATGCCACCAAGGCCGGGCAGCCCCAGCTCGGGACGGCCGTTCTCGTCACCGAGGGCGGCCAAAACGACACGCAACGCCTGATACAGGTCATCATGAGCTGTGCCCCGGCGACGCCGTGCGTGGGCTCGCAATCTCGCTGTCGAGAAGTAGGCGGCGTAGCGTTCTCGCGCTTGCGCTGTGGCTTCCGGTGCGTGCAGCACATCCCGGTCCTCGGCGACGAAAACGAACAACAGCCGGTAAACCAGCCTGAGAAGTCCGTTGTGGAGCACCGAGACATCCACGTTCTCGCGCAGATTGACATTGGCGGGATGACGGAGAAAGCCGGTGCCCAAAGTGGTGATCGCCGCCTGGACGCCGTCGCGGAGCTGATCGAGCGCGCGAGTGCCGGACGTGATGGCGTCGAGACGCCACTTTTCCAGCCAGCAGGTCGAGGGCGTGGCGCCCTCGGCGGTGGCGAAACGCGAGACGTGCAGCAGCCGGTACAGCAGCACGAACTCGCTGAACAGCTCGCCGTCGAAGATGGCTTCCAGGTCGAACTCGACGTACGACGCTGTCGCCAGCGCGCTGGAGTCGCGCAGCAACCGGAGCTGCCGTCCGTTGGTGAGCACCCCCCAGAGGTGTGCATCAGTCCGGTTCAGGCACTCCTGGACCAACGACTGCGGCGGGACCGTGCCCGCACCGCCCGGCCTTTTGTCCAATGACGACTGCCACGGGGCGAGATGCAGAGGAACATGGTTCCAACGGTGGCTAATGGCGAAGGTCTTGCTGCCATCGTCAGAACTGATGCCGGAGGCACCCAGAGCGGTCAGCTCACCAAAGCCGAACTCCGCGAAAAGTGGCAACAACCACTCGGAGATCGCACGGCCGGTGGGGTCGGCAGGCGTGTCCTGTTCCGGTGCGACGGGTAGGTGCGCGCGCAGCTCGGTCCAGGCAGCCTTGAGGTAGTCCCAGCGGCGCTCAGCGTCGTCACGCACCGACCGCGATCCGAGCACGCGGTAGTCGACGGGAGCGCACCCCTTGACATCCTTGCCTTCGGCTATCCGCAGAAGCATGTCGTGAGGCAGCAGCCCGCCGATGGTGTCGACGGCGGGGAAAACCTGATTGCGGGTGACAGCGGACATCAGGCGACTCCTCCAGCGACCGGCAGGTAGACGTAGGCACCGAGGACGTCGGCTGGCTTCTGTGCCACCACCTGCACACCACGGACGATCTCACCGGAAGCGCTGCGTACCCGACGATGAGACGCGAGGAGCTCGGCAGCGAGTTCGTCGCCGAAGGACTCCAGATGCGCGTTCGTTTCCGGCAGCCCATCAAGTACTCGGGTCATGGTGCGTTTACCAAACGCCGGGTCGGTGTTCTCGTCAGCCGTCAGGTCCAGCAGCGCCCGAGCGTCGTCCGGAGCAAGCCACCGGGCGTTCGCAGGTGCGCCCTCGAAGGCGAGCAAGCGAGCGTCCTCCGCGACCAGTTGCCGCTCCCCCGACCGTGACGGCAGCGTGAGGTGGAACCGGTAGCGGACGACCAGAAGTGTCGTCCTGGTCTCGACGCCCTTCGTCCGGACCACCCCGCATCGGCGGGCCGGCCGCGGGCCGGAGACCTTTTCGTCAAGCGCGGAATTGAGAACGTACCCGGCGAGCGCACCTACCACCGGATCAGTACGCACGAGAGCAGCTTCACCTCGGGCTACCGCGGCACTCGCGCGGAAGGGAACCGGCCGCACCACGTCACCTCCGACAACGGGAGCAAGCGCGTCGCGAAGCCCGACCGGTGCGCCGGTCAGGTCGGCGGTGAAGTTGTCGCCGTCGGTGCGGAGCACGGCTTCGAGCGCACCGAGTGACTGCCGGACAAAGTCACGAACCTCGCCCGCACGACCCAGCGTGTCCCGGACAGCCGCCACCTCACGGGCCACTTCCTCGGGCCGGATCGTTCGCTGGGCGAATCGCGAGCGAGAGGCCTTCTCGCGATCGGCCGCGGACTGCCATTCCGCCTCGACCACGGCTGATCGTGCTCCGATGGTTTCCACCTCGAAGAGGCTCGCCTGCTCCGGGCGGCGGTTGCGCATCAACAGCCACTCGACGACCGCGTCGGTCACACCGGACGACATCGCGTCGGGCACTGACACCGAGATACCCAGATCTTTCCAGATCTGTCGATGCTTTCTGATGAGGACTTCCAGCACCTTGCCGTCGATACCGTTGTCACTCCCGTACAGCGTGACAACCTTGACGATATCGGTCTTCTGGCCGTAGCGGTCAACACGTCCTTCTCGCTGGTCGTGCCGAGTCGGATTCCAGGCCAGGTCATAGTGGACGACAGCGTCGAAGTGGTGCTGGAGGTTCACGCCCTCGGACAGGCAGTCCGTGGCAACGAGAACTCGGCGGGCGCCGCTTGATTCTTCGGCCAGCTCTTCGATTCGCTGGAGCCTCTGTTGCGGAGACAACGTTCCGGTCACAGCGCGGACGAAGGTCTTCTTCCCCAGCGCCTCCGCGAGATGTTCGGCTACATACTCAGCGGTCGGGATGTAGCGACAGAAGACGATCGGGTGGTAGCCCTTGCCCAGCAACGCTTTGATCTGCTTGACCAGAGCAGCAAGCTTCCAGTCCTCCTCCGCACCTTCCAGAGTCGCAGCTCGATCGGCGAGCTCCGCTAAGCGTGCGCCAGGCTCACCCAGCTCGGCGCCGGGAGCTACGTCGAGTCCCTCCAACGCGTCGCTGTCGGAGGAGTCACGAGTCAGCGGCGCACCGAGCAGGTCGGCTTCCTCCGCGGTCAATGCCGCGGCCGTTGCCGACCGCGTGCGCAACGTCTGCGCCGCGGCACGCGGCGAGGAGACCAGGGAGCGCAGGAGCGCGATCGCCGACCACCAGGCGATGCGGGCCTCTCGCTTTCCGTGATCACCCGCGGCGCTGACACGTTCCCCCGCGTAGGCGATGGCGTCGTCAAGCAACGCTCGGTAAGCCGAGGACAACCGGTAGGTTTCGTCTTTGAACTCCCGGTCTGCCGGGAACGCGGTGTCTTCCCGCAGACTGTCGTCAGCTAAACCGTCTCGCGCGGAGAGGAACTGCCGGACGTCAGCCCGCTTGCGCTGCACGAAGTGGGCAGCCAGCAGACGCCTGCCCGCATCGGTGTCGAGTTCCGCCGCGGCCAGTTCCGGCTTGACCAAACCAAGCAATGCGCGAAACGCGCTTTCCTTGCCGCTGTGAGGCGTTGCGGTCACCAGGAGAAGATGGCGATCGGCATCATCGGCGATCCGTTGGAGAAGTTCGTAGCGAAGCTGGTTCTGTGCCGAAGACTTCTCGTCGGCGGCGACGCAGCTGTGGGCCTCGTCCACGATCACCAAGTCGGGGCAGTGCTTGACGAAGTCGTCGCGGTGCCGGGTCGACTTGATGAAATCGGTGGAGACCACCACGTGCGGGTGCCTGTCGAAGAGCGATTGACCGAGATCGAGCTTGCGCTCCAGTTTCGACACCGTGGAGGCGAGTACCAGCTCGGCGTCAATGCCGAACTTGGTCCGCAGCTCCTCCTGCCACTGCTCGGCCAGCGCGGGCGCACACAGTACAGCAAGCTTCCGCGCACTGCCTTGAGCAAGCAATTCACTGGCAATCAGCCCGGCTTCGACGGTCTTGCCGATGCCGACGTCGTCCGAGATCAGTAGCCGCACGGTCTTCTGCCGCAAAGCCATCATCAGGGGTACGAGCTGATAGGCGCGCGGCTCGACGGCGATCCCGGCGAGGGAGCGGAAGGGCCCCGCACCAGATCGGAAACCGATCCGCAGTGCCGAGCGCAACATCCCGGCCGCCAGGTCGTCGCCCAGGTCGTCCGGGGACGGTGGAGGGAACTCGGCAGACCGGACGTCCTCGAAGGCTGGGAAGACAGCGGCAACGTCGTCGTCCGAGCCACCGAGCGGCCTCAGCACCAGCATGTCATTGGCGCTTTCCGGCAGGACAACCCAGTCCCTGCCGCGCGCGGAGACCAGCGAGCCCGCGGTGTAGTCACTCATTTGTGTCAGGTTCTCTTTCGTCGTCAAACGCCTGCACCGCGCCCAAAGTAGCGCTCGCACTCGGCCACGATGGCGGACCAGTCACCGTCATGGGGGAATCTCACGACGTCCCACCCCGCGTCTTCAAGACGATTCGCCGCTTCCGCGTCCCGCTGCGCAACCTGGGGGTAGGAGTGCACCGGTCCGTCGACGAACACGGCGACGTTGACACCAGGCAAGCGGTATACGAAATCAGGCCGAGCAAGCGCTTCCGTGACGAATGTCTGCGTTTCGTCAGGGAGCCGCAGGCCGTTCTCCTTCAACCAGGCGATCAGCCGCTTCTCTAATTCGGTCTCCGCCTGACCGGAAAGCCTCTCGAGCTGCTCCGTGCGGGACTCACCTTGACCAGTGGTGGCCGCGCGGGCACCGGCCAGTCGGAGCAGCAGTTCGCGCACCGAATGGCGGTCGATCACACCGTGACTGGCCTGGTTGCCGTAAGTGAGCAGACACTCGTAGCAGCCACGCGCACAGAGCCGGTCCGGATGCGGACCACCGAGATCTGTGCCGTCGAGGGCGAAGTGACAGATCTCCAAGGCTTTCTCGGCGGCTTGCCGAAGCGCATCCCGATCGGATTGCAGCAACTTCAACACACCCGCACCACCTTCTGCCGCTTCGGTGAACAGGAAACGGTCGCGAGGACCACCGTCGGGCGGAAGCAGCTCGCTGGTCAGCTCCGAGTCTTCAAGCTCGAACGCTGCTTCGATACCGCGTTCCAGTGCGTACATCAGCGACAACGCGACCGGCTCGTCGAGCGGGGCAGCGAGCTTGACGACCAACACGTTGCGGCGGTCCTCGACGTACGGGAGGACACGCTTCCTGCGGCGCTTCTCGTTGCCGTCACTGTCGATAACGGGAAGCTCGCTCGAATCCCCAGACGCTTCGCCGGCTTCGCGTTCGTTGAGCCAGCGGCCGTCAGCCGGGTCGAGCCAGAAGCCTGGCGGCTCGTCTTCACGCGCTCGCACCCGGCCGATGTTGGTGATCCGCACTGTCGCCGAGTCTCCATAGGTCACAGTCGCGATCAGACCATCCACATCGGACACCAACGCATCTCTCCGGCCAGGGCGTGCGCCGTGGTCGTGGAAACGGTAGGACGTCACCAGTCGGAAGCCCGCCCTGCGCCGTTCCTCTTCGTCTGAAGAGATCCGCTCACGCTTGCGAGTGAAGACCGTGTGCAGTTGCAGCAGCCCAGTCGTGTTCTCCAGCAATGGCTCGTCGCACATCTGGCAGCGGCTGGCCGATTCCTGGACGTCGTGGTGGTAACCGCAGGAATCGCAGCGCTTGGCGCTCGTGGTCACCAGATCACCACTCGCGTCCGGTGTCAGCTGGATCCGAGTGACCTGGTAACGACTTCCTTCGTGATAGATCAGCGCGCCCGGGCCGAATTCGCGAACGGCCAGGAATCGAGGGCGTTGCAGGTAGTCGCCGTCACGGTAGCCACGCCCCGAAGTGGGCACGTAGGCAGCGAGAGGCAGCCGGGGGAAGGAATAGCCGGGCAGGAATCCCTCACTTGCCAAGTACCGGTAAGGGTTGAAATCGGACAGCACTGATTTACTGTCCGAGCTGTCGTTTTTGAGCAGATTGAGTTGCGTTTCCGCCTCACGTCGACGGGCGCCGGCAATGTCGTGGTCGCGCTTGGACAGTGTGTGGTCCAGCACTCGACGGTTCTGCTCGGCCTGATCCACCAGCGCGGCCCGGAACAGGCCGCGCCAACGGTCAAACGCCTTGTCGAACTGTTCGCCGGCGGCGCGGACCGTGTCCTCGATCCACTGCGGATCCCACCAACCGGTATCGGCGAAATCTGCGCGTAGCTCGCCGAACACGCGGTGAGCTGCTTCAACGGTACGCCGTTGCGCGTTCAGGTCGAGACGTTTTGCGTCGATGTCATCGTGCAGCCGCAGCTGAGGGTCGGGACGCCGGGCGTCTTCGTTGTGGCTGACGTCGATGATGTCGGGAATGGCTCGCCCGAGCTTCAGACCCGACTCCGCGAGCCAGATAGCATGCACGTGCGAGCGCACCAGGTCTTCGTTGGCTAGGTCCAGTCGTGGCCGGGTAATGATCCCGGCGACCATCCGGTCGGATCGGCGGAAGTAATACTGGTCGTGGCTGTTTCCGGTAGCGCAGTAGGTGGTCACGAGCGCGGGCTGGCCAGACCGGCCTGCTCGACCGCTACGCTGTGCATAGTTGGCGGGCGTCGGCGGAACATTCCGCAACATCACGGCATTAAGCTCGGAGATGTCGACTCCGAGTTCCATGGTCGGCGAACAGTAGAGCAGTTTCAAATCCCCTTTGCGGAACGCCTCTTCCCGCTGCTCGCGGGTTTCCGGATCGACCTGCGCAGTGTGCTCCCGCGCGGCGAGGCCTCCGAGTGCATTACCGGCCTCACGATAGAGATCCCGGAAGAAAGTGTTGACGCGGGGGCCGTCGCCGCTGGCGTAAGTTCGGGTCAGCGGGTCGTGGGCGCCGGTTTCACCCGTCCCGGCCTGCCACACCAAGGTTCTCGCCGCGACCCGATATCCGGTAACCGTCGAACCCGCACTTCGCTGAAACCGGCCAGAACGTTGCGGAGCGATATCGACCCGCTCGACGAGACCGGCGTCGGCGAGCAGGTCTAGGAGTTCCTTGATCACGTGCGCGGCATCGTCGGTCGACAGGTCTTTGAAGTGCTCGCGCCGGAGGTACTTGCCGAACTTCCCCCGGCCGGAGACAAAGAGACTCGTACGGCTCATACCTGGGCGGGAACTTCCGGGGAAAGCCGTTCCCACCTGCGGTTGGTCGTTTTTCGACAGCACCCACGGATCGACGAGGCGCTCTTCGCTCGCGCGCTGAAGGGAATCGAAGTCGTCGCGGAAGTACTGCACATCGATCGCGAGGTTCCGACGCAGGTGGTCGAGCAGGGTCCGGAGAATCTCCACCCGGCGACTCGGTTCGGCGTCTCGGATGCTCGGGTGTTTGCCTAGCCACCGATCGCTCGCGTCCGCGAGCCAGTCGAGGTCCTCGTATCGGATTTGGAGCAGCCCGGTCTGCTCCAGGTTCGGCATAGTGATCCTCCAGCCACGCTGGAGGTCGAGGTAGAGCCGGAATGCGATGACATCCTGCAAGGTCTTGGCTGCGTTGCGCTGCAGCGCGGGGGCAAGGCTGTCGGAGCCCGCGTAGTCGACTGGAGCAAGGCCGAGCGCACCGGCAACCCGCGACGCGAGTTCCTCGTGCCGGATACCTGCTTCTCCGGCGGCCACGATGGCACGGTACAGCGCCCCGCGTAGCTGCGTGATCTGCACAAAGTCGTTGAAATGACCGGCCTGTAACGACGCGTCCTGGCGATTGTCCACGAAGGTGAGCAGTTTGCGGGCCTTTTTGCTGAGCGCCCCTTCGGGAACGGCCTTGAGCGAGCGCACGATCGACGTGGACACGAGCGACGTGGCCGAGGACCGCCCCTCCTGGTCCAGGGTGGCCAGCTTGGCGAAATCCTTGCCGCGCGTCTGCTCGTAGCTGACCGAACAGTGCAAGCAGAAGAGGAAAGGCGCCGGAATGAACGCGGCGGCAAGTGCGCCCGGTAGTTCATTGCCGTAGGGGTCGACATTGACGGCGACCGGGAGCCGAGGCCGATACGACTCGCGAACGCTTTCGTCACCATGCTCGTCAGTTTCCAGCCAGGATTCAGGCAAACGACGGTCGCTTATCGCTTCTTCCGCGGTACTGGGCCAAGGCCGAGCAGCGTCGATGTACAGGTAGCCATCACCCGCGCGTCCACCCGTTGCGGAGGTGTCACGCCTGGGCTGATAGCAGACGTTGCCGTCCTTGACCGTCCGCCAAACCGTCAGGTATTCCTGGCCACATTCGCGGCAGAAAGCGAGAGGCAGCAGAATCTTGCCGTCCGAACCAGGCTGAAATCGCTGGTAGTCGCGTGTCAGATGGCGTGTCGGCTTGTCCTCGAGCGTGACGTAGACGGTGTCGCCCTTCGACAGGAACTGGTGCAACCGAAAGGCGAACAGCGGACGGTCAGTGACAGGATGCCTTGCTTCCGAGCCGGCCTTGAGCGTTCGCTGGATCGCCTTCTTGCAATCGCTCTCACTGAGTCCGCTGGTTTCGGCGAGCTCGCGAGCAGCCTCCTCGATCTTGGCAGGTTTCTGTCGGACCAGCCGCCCAGACTCGTCCCTCCGGAGTCCGAAACGTGTTTCGATCCAACAGGCAAGGGGGTCGGCCACGAGATTCGCATACGCGCGTGGTGTCTCGGTTGCCCGCAACCGGTCGGCCGGTACAGTGTCGACTCCGGTATCGGTAGCTCGCACGAGCGTCTCCCCGATGACGTTGTCCGGGCGCACCTCGGTGCCGAAGAGCATCGTCGCCACTTCGGCGACCACTTTCCGCTGGTCTGCGAAGGTATCCTCGCTCGACATCGTGGCGGACGTCCCGACACACTGCAGGCGGTCGGCCTCACAGGCATCGCGAACCCGGCGAATCAGCAGCGCGACGTCGGCCCCTTGACGGCCACGATAGGTATGCAGCTCATCAAAGACCAGGAACTCCAGCCCTTTCGCCATTCTGATCAGCGATTTCCGGTCGTCCGGCCGGGTAAGCATGAGCTCCAGCATGACGTAGTTGGTCAGCAGGATGTCCGGTGGATTGTCGCGAATCTCCTTGCGCCGTTCGTCGGTCTCCTGGCCGGTGTAGCGCGCATAAGTAACGGGTTCGTGGCCTTTGCCGTAGCCGTCGAGAAGGTACTTGTCGAGCTCCTTGAGCTGACTGTTGGCCAGGGCGTTCATCGGATAGACAATGATCGCGCGGACTCGCTTGCGTGCGGCGGGCCTCTCCTCGGCCCGTTCCTTCAGCACGCGGTCGACAATCGGGACGATGTAGGAAAGGGATTTACCGGATCCAGTTCCGGTGGTCAGAACGTAGGACTCACGCGAATCAGCGATGTCGATTGCCTCGCGTTGGTGACGATGCAGGGTAAGCGGACGCCCGTCGCAGACGGTGCCACCCTCGGTCTTGCCCGCTTGGAAGATTCGCGCACATTCGCTGTGCAGTACCCCGTCGTCGCCGGTCAGTTCGAGCATGGTGCCGCCGGAGGCGAAGAAAGGGTTCAACGACAGCCACGGATCCGGCCATTGGGACTTGCTGTCCAGATCTTGCGTGACGAACGCTGCGATGTCTTCATCGCGAATGATCGTGCCACCCTCGGTGAACGCCCGATAGTCGTCGATAAGTTTCTCGTGAACAGCGAAAACATCCATTCCGGACGTCGCCGAGGTCCCGACAGAGGCGATCACCGGTACGCCATGCCTCGCTTCGCGGCTCGTCGTGAGCCAAGCCACCGGATTCAGTGAATCCCATCCCGAGACTATGGCCTCACCTACCGCGAGCGGCAGCAATACCTCTCGCACCGCCACGGCGTCCGCTGGCCGGCTGGCCGGGCTTTTCGCCAGTAGCTTCTCAATCAGCAGGGCCAGCGTCTCCGGCGTATCCGAACGCAGAAGCTTGATCGAGGGCGGTTGTTCCTTCAGGTGCTTTTCACCGAGCTCGTGTGCCGACTCGCTATGGAACGGCGGTACACCACTCAAGAGCTCGAACAATACGCAACCCAATGCGTAAAGATCGGCGGCCTGGGTGACCGCCGAGGCTTCGAACTGCTCGGGTGCCATGTACCGAGCAGTACCGACCGTGACGCCGCTACTCGTTACCTTTTCGCCTTCGACGTCATCGACGATCCGGCCCATGCCAAAGTCGAGGACTTTGACGCCGCCACCTTGGACCAGCATGACGTTGGCCGGTTTGAGGTCACGGTGCACGACATTCTCAGCGTGTGCGGCTGCGAGCCCGTCGGCAATCTGGGCACCGAGTGCCGCAACCCAGGGAATGGGCAGCTGGGGGTGCTCAGAGACAAGGTCTCGGAGGGTGCGGCCGTCCAGAAACTCCATCGCCAGGTAGGGCAGTTGGTCGACGCCACCGTCCATAAGACGAGGGATATTGGGGTGATCGAGCTTGCGCATGATCCGGACTTCGCGCTCGAACCGCAGGACTGCTTTCTCATCTGGACTGGAGTCAAGGAGAGTGCCCGACCGGTCTCGCAGAATGAGTTTCACGGCAACGGCTTCCTCGTCCGCGCTCTCGAGATCTTGCGCGCGGTACACCTCCCCCATATTGCCTTTGCCGACTGGAACCAGCAGCCGGAACCGGCCAGCCACGACATCCACCCTCGCCGTCACCCTCTCGCCCCTCCCCTGTACGCCAACGATCGACATGCCCGCTCGCTCTAAGTCGTCAGCACTAGCCCATTTGCAACAACCGTACACGACAAGCGACTCTGACGGAACGAGTAATCTGTTGGCACTGTCAACATGCGCAGCGGATGGCTGCGGAGAAACGCTCCACCAGGAGATGATTACTCTGCCATCTCATGACGTGTCTCTTCCGCAGTTCGCGAGGTGGTTGGTCGGCCGGTGGCGGATCGTGGCTGAGACCGCGACGTGATCGACCTAGTCAAGCCGGGTTCGATCACTCAAGACCCTGGACTTTCAAGATCTCAAGCAGCCGGGTTGCAGCGTGGGCGAGGGGGATGGCTTCCTGCTCGATACGGCGGAATGGGGTGGGGCCCGCGGTTGCGATGGTGTTGTACGCGGTGGTCTCGGTTTCGGTCAGGTGCGACAGGGTCTCCGGTGACGGTTTGATGAGGCGGCCTGCCTTGTCGTGGTTGACGCCGTGCTGGGCGTAGTGGTGCAGGTCGGTGGCGTCCATGAGGATCGAGATCACGGGCTTGGCAGATGCTCCGTCCGGTGCTGGCTCAGCCAGCGCGGTACGGAACTGGTCGAGAATCGCGTACCCGTCCGCGTCGATGTCGCCCCAGTAGACGACGTGATCCGCGGCGCGGATCCAGGGCACGTTCGCGAGCAGAGCGGCTGCGGCTTTACCACCACCTTCAACCACGATCGTGTCCTTGACAGACGGGAACCAGAGGCGGGAGTCGCGGTTCTCTACAACTAGGACGACACGAGGCCGGTAGGCGATGTCGTGCACGTCGCCGGTGGTCCAGGCGTCGTGCCGGCGGCGGCCTGACGCAGCGTGGTCAGGGTCGACATAGGTCAGGTGCATGACGGTCAGCCGGGGCCGGACTTCGTCTCGAACGTCGCGTCCTGCGACGTCGCGCAACAGCCCGCCGTGCGTATCAAGCCATTTGGTGTGCATACCGGGGACCGGGAGTTGCCTCAGGGTCCATGGGCTGGCGTCGGGGTGCTGGCGTAGCCAGGTAACGGCGCTGAGCAGTACCTCCACGTCGATAGCCCGAAGACGGTAGACGGCCCGGAGCGTGGCCGGGGCAAGGATCGCGCCGGTGGATCGCAGCGCCGACGCGAGCGAACGGGCACGGTTCACGTCCACGGTGTCGGCTACCAGCGAGACGGCACCGTCCAGATCCGCGATGAGCGTGGCAGGGAAGTCGCCAGCGACTTGTCGGATGGTCACCGCTTTGCGAACGACTTCCACGCCGGTGGGGAGCTGGCCGGAGAATTCGCGCCACTGCGTGTGCCAATCGTGCCAAGCGGTGTACCCGAGTTGCTCGACGGCTTTACCGGTGGACACACCTGGGCGAAGCGGAACGGAGAACACGACCTGTTCGCCAACACCGAAGTCCGCGCATATGGCCTCCGCCCACTTCTGATCGATCTTGCGGCGGACAGCCGCGATGGCGTTCTCCGGAGAGACGAGTCCGCTCATGCGTCCGGAACACCGACCAAGGGCTTCGCCCAGGACCGGCCCTGGGCGTTCTTGAGGACGAGGTACTCCGCGTCCACGTGCGGTTCGATCGCGCTGTGCTTGTCATTGGGGGCGCCGATGATGAGCTGGAAACCGAGACCGCGCCACGCGCCGATGGCCCGGCCGGTGAAGTGCGCGTCCGCCTTGATCAGTGCCTCGTCGAGGAAGACGGGAGCGTAGCGGGGACGTGTGGCGCCCGCGTCACCCAGTTGGTATCGCAGAGCGGCGCCGACGATGAACGCGACCAGCTCCTGTGACTCGCCGCCGGACTTCTCGCCGATGTGGTCGTACACAGCGACATGCTCGTCTTCGAGATCGCGTTTCTCGGCGCTGATCCGGACATGGTTGCGCACGTCGACGAGGTCGGCGAAATCCGGCGCGGTGCGTCGGATACGGTCGATCACCTTGGCCATCCGGTGGTAGGCGCGTTCCCGGTCGTCGTCGGTCGCCGCCTGGTCGATGAAGGCGCGCACGTCGCGCAGCTCCTTGCGGAAACGGGCGCGCACCGTGGAGTGGCTCTCCTGCGGGTCGATGCGCAGCCGATGATTGTCGTCGGCGAACGGCAGCCCGGCGAGGATGCGGTTGACCGGGTCGATCCGGTCGCGGATTTCGCGTACAGCAGCAGCAAGCTCGCTGTCCAGGCCGGTCAGATCGTTGCCGGACAGTTTGAGCAAGCTGTCCCGCCACTCGCTCTCAAGGTCATGCAGGCCGTTGGTTTCCAGGTCAGTGAGCAGGCGGTCGAAGTCGCGGTAGGAGGCGTCCGGGTCGGTGCCGAGATTAGGGTTCGGCCAGCGCTCGCGGAACGTCGAGAAGATGTCGAGCAGGGCATTCCTCGACCTGCCTATCGCCTCAGCTGCTGACTGGCGGTCGGCGCGGAGCCGTTCGGCGGCGCGCTTCAGTGCCGCGTCGAACTCCTCGAGAGTCCCTTCCGGTGCGGCGCCGTCGGGCTTGCTGTCGAACAGCGTCTCTAGGTAGGCCTGGTGTTGCTGGCTGACATCGGTCGCTGTCTCCGCGGCCGTGTCGAGTGCCAGCTGGGCGCGGTCCACCTCGTCGACGGTCGACTCCCAGGCCTTGTCGAGCCTCTCCACTGCCTCCTTCTGCCTGCCGACGCGCTCGGTCAGTTCCCTTACTTTCTCCTTGAGCTCATCCACCTGGCTCTGCAGCTGGTCGATCTTCGGGTTGTCGAGGCGGACCTCCTCGACAACGCGGTTCCAGCGGTCCCGCTCCGCCTCGACCGAAGAGACATCCACCTGGTCCCAGGACAATTCGGTGAGGATCTGGTAGGTCGCACGCCGGTCTTCGAACAAGTCGAGATTCTCCACCGACCTCGACACCGAGACCACGGCACTGTCAAAGCGTTCCCGCGCGGAGCCGATTCGGTTCTCGAGGTCGGCGAGCATCCTGCTGTTGGTGAAACCGAGCAGGTTGGGCCTGCCTTGTCCACCGTGCGCACCCCGGCCGCCTTCCGATGTCTGGCCGGTGATCGTGAGTGCCTTGGAGTACTTCGCCAGCAGACCGGGCGCCTCGACGCAGACGAAGTCGAACCGGCGGGCGAGCTCACTCTTGAGCCAGGCGGTGAACGGCGACGGTCGGTAGTCGAGCCGACCAGGGAGTGTTGTGCCGTCAAGTCTGACCTCGTCGCGCAGACCGGTACGCACTCCCTCGAACTGGACCCGCCGGACGGTCGGCACCGCGTTGATCGCCTCACGGAACGAACTCAGGCCGCCGATGTCGATCAGCAGCCGGGTGGCGAATCCGCCGAGCGCCAGGTTGAACGCGTCGCGCCACGGCTCGAACTCCGTCCGTACCTCGATCAGCTCGCCGACGAACGGCAGGTCGTCGGGCGTGAGCCCGGCGGCCTTGGCCAAAACCGCGCGAGCCGCGTGCAGCTCGGTCGGGATATTGCCCTTCCGGGCCTTGACCGCGTTGTGCTCGGCTCGCAATGCGCCCAGTTCGCGTTCGGCCTCTCTCTTCTCCGTCATGGCTTCGGCGAACTGGTTCTGAGCGGTTTTCCTGGCGTCGGTGTCAGCGACGAATCGACGCGCCGTCTCTACCAGCGCGGCGAAGTCGTCGCCGGTCGCCACGGTGACGTCGATGGTGGCGAGCGCCCGGTCCAGCCGTTCCCGCGCGCGTTCGACGTCATCCAGTTTCTGCTCTACGCCGCGGATCTCCCGGAGTGCGGTGTCCAGGCGGTCGCCGCCGGACGCGCGCAGTGTCGTGGCCACCGCTTCGCGCTGCGCTTCGGCTGCCTTGACCAGGGCGTTGGTCTCCGACAGTTCCGCTTTGGCCCGGCGGTGCCGCAGGGACAGGTCCGCCTCCGCCGCACGCAGCAGGTCGAGACGGCGTCCATGGCGCCACAACGCGGCGGGTGACGACGTGTCGGTGAACAATCCGAGTTCTTCGATCAGGTGCAACCGGTCGAACGATTCGTCGATGGTGTGCCGGTGTTCGCGGATCGGGGTCAACGCCTTCACCTGCTGGCGGGCGGTGATCATCCGCTTCCGGGTACCGGATAGCTCGTCGAACTGCTGTACCACCGCGTCCGCGGTGGTCAATGTGGACGGTTCCTCAAGAACCATCGTCTTGTACAAGGCGTCGACTGTGGTTATCTGCTGCCCTGCTTGGATCCGGCCCAGCAGCGCGACCGCCTTGTGCCCATCGCCCGCGGCGCCGATCCCGAGTGCGGTGTGCAGCCGCGCGGTGAAATCCCGGTCGGTACCCAAGTAGGTCAAGCCGGTGCCCTCGACCTCGGTCTTCGCGAACTTCGCGCGTGCCGGGCCTTCCAGGTTCGGCAGGTGGTATTCGCTGTCGCAGGTGGCGCGCACCGCTGTTACGTCGTCGAGTACGCGAGCGGACGAGGGCACGTACCAGGCCCGCACAGCGGTGAACTCGGCGCCAGTGTGGTCCGCCCAGGTCATCGCGATGGCCGACCAGGTGTCGCAACCGTCCCCACGCAGCACCCGCGACGTGGTCTCGCCATCGGTACGGGACTCGTCGAGCTTTCCGCGCGCATAGGACAGGATATTGCGCTGGTCCTTGCCTCGCGGCCTGCCGACCACACCGCCGTTGGACGCCCCGTTGAAGGGGGTCGTGTGCGGCATGAGCAACGCGATGTAGGAGTCCATCAGGGTCGACTTGCCCGACCCTGAACCTCCGCTGAGCAGGGTCGGGCCAGGCGCGAGCCGGACGCGGTGATAGCCGTCGTAGCCGCCCCAGTTGACCAGTTGCAGGTCTTGCGCCACCCACTGCTCGCCCCGCGATGCCGCCGGGATCAACCCGAACAGCGTGTCGATCATACTCACGTCGTGGCCTCGTTCCGCTCGCGCAGCCACTGCTCCAGTTCGGTGAGCTTCGCGGTGCTCAGCACGACCTCCACCATCGGGGTGATCCGGTATCGACCGTCGGACTCCTCTGTGAGGAGACCTTCGGTGACCAGCCGCTCCACGGCTTTGCGGACCTCCTGCTGGCTGCGGGCCAGGTTGTGGTCGTTCGGATCGGAGTAGGTCAGCACGGTCTGCTCCAGTTCCTCGACGTCCACCCGGGCGGACGTCTCGCCGGTGCCACGTTCCCGCTGGAAGATGGTTCGCAGATGTACCAGCACCAGGGTCTCAGCCCGGGTGTAGGAGTCATCCTTGAGCAGGATCGGCACGTCCATCTCCACCGAGCGCACCTGCTGCTTGTAGGCGACACCCCGGTCATGGTCGACCACGAGCCGCACGAACAGGTCGTGCAGTCGTGACTCGAGGATCTGCTGGTTCTCCAGCAACGTGCGCCACTGCGCCGCGTTTTTCTCGGCCAGCAGGAATTTGCGCCGCAGCAACTGGACCAGCACCCGCCGGACGTCCGCGTCAAGGGTGCCCGCGTCGCCTGCGAACAACTCGGTGGGATCGTCCTCCATCGAGATTGGGACGATGAACCCGGCAGCCGTATCGTCCGACCACTCGCGGCCGCTGTCCGGCTCACTCATCAGCATCGCTCCCGTCCGTACTCACCGGATTCGCCGCCAGCACGCCGCCGAGGGCGAACCGGCGCCGGGTCTGGTCGGGCCGGACCGTGTCGACGACCGCGACCTCGGCCGTCTCGGTGATTCCGGTGTCATGGGCGATCTCCAGCAAGCCGAGCAGGTCGACCGGCCGCTGGATGTCCTCGGCCGCCGCACGAAAGGCCGCCGCGATATCCACGCTCTCCGCATCGCCGGCGAACGCCGCCAGGTGCGCACCCAACTCGGCGTACCTGGGGCCACCCCATGCTCGAGTATCCGCGGTCGGCATGTCCTCGGCCTCGTCCCATTCCCGCAACGGCGCGGGCGGTCGCGGTGGCCGCAGATCGCTCATCTTCTGCCGCAGATGTCCGATGTCGGCCACCGGCAGGCGACGCAGCGGTTCGACGGCCTCGCCCCGGCGTGAGCCGGGAACCCACTTGTGGAGCCCGGACATCACATCACGCAGCAATTCGTCCACCTCACGATCCCGCATCGGATCGTGGTTGCGGACCTGGGTGGTGATCACATGTGACGCCTGGCGCTGCGCCGTCAGTACCTCCTTGACGCCCTGCTCGATCCGGCGCGAGATCTCGGTGAGCTCCCGCCGCTGCTGCTCCGGCAACAGGTCGGTGAACCGGTGCCGCAGCACCACGCGCAGCTGACTCCACAGGTCATCGATCTGCGCCGGGTCGCCGATGAGACGCAACGCCCCCGCGAACGCGCGGCCCTCCTGTGTCGCGTCCAGGATCTGCTGACCGCGGGCCAGGTACTCGCGCAGCACCTCACCGGTCGGCCGAACATCGTGCCGCAGCTCGGCGACGACATCGCGTTGGATGGCTTTGATCGACTCAGCCACCCGGGCGAAGTCCGCAGGCAGCTCCCGCGCCAGGTGCAGCACGTTCTCGGCAGCCTCGAGCAACTGCTCGTCCTCGACGGTCTCCACGGCACCACCCTGCTCCAGCCGGGTGAGCTCCTGCTGCCGTTGCTGGATCTCCTCGTTGAGGCGTGCCATCCGGGCCGTGACGTCCGGGTCAGCGTCCTGAGCGAGCCGCTCGATCGCCTCCAGCAACGTCCTGACCCGCGACTCCGACACCCTCGTCCGCACTCCGCCGACTCGCCCGGCGACCTCGAGAGCGCCCACGCCGAACGCGGACAGCCGGTACACCTCGACGTCATCATCGGACACCTGCCGCACCAGCCAGCCCGCCTGCACCCACTGCCTGCACAGGTCCCGCGCGTTCCCGGCAGGCAATGGCTGGTTGTCCTCGTCGCCGTAGCCCGCGGCCCGCAGCTGGTCGAGGGCATCATTGATCTCCGCGTGCGAGTCCGCCACCGACACCATCGGCCGCTCCGCGGTGAACACCATCGCCAGCACCGTCACCACGAACGGTGCGTGCGTCTGGTGGAGCAAGGCCAGCATCGGGTTCTGAAACGCCCGAAGCGCCCCCTGATATGCACCTTCTACCCCTCGTGTACCCATCACCACGCAGCGTACGACACAAGTACCGCACCGTCAGCTTCCACAACTGCGACCATCGGCCCTCCGGTGGGCTGCAAGCCCACCGTGTCGCGGTGGCAAACCTTTGCCTCAAGCATGGTTTCTGCGCCTCTACCCATGTAACTGATCGCCGCCTCTACGCCAACGTCTGCAGGCCGCTGGCCAAGTCGGCCTGCACGAGTTCATCGCCGCCGCGCCGGGAACCGCGACAACGATCGCCACGCCGGCCGGGCTCGCCGCCAGCAACTCGTCACGTTTCGCCGGTGTGGCATCGAGAAAATCCAGTAACGCCTGGACTTCCAGAGTTTCGAGCAGGCGTTCGCCGCACTCGACCTTGCTGACCTGGCTGGGATCGCACTCGATAGCCGCGGCCAACTCGCGCTGCTGTTTGCCGGACGCAAACCGCAGCAACCGCACCTCTGCACCAGGCTGCCATCGGGTC
Source organism: Amycolatopsis sp. NPDC059657 (assembly GCF_042734395.1). Taxonomy (NCBI): domain Bacteria; kingdom Bacillati; phylum Actinomycetota; class Actinomycetes; order Pseudonocardiales; family Pseudonocardiaceae; genus Amycolatopsis; species Amycolatopsis sp. NPDC059657. The sequence continues at coordinate 86,231 of NZ_JBHWEB010000016.1, forward strand.
GCTGTTTCCCGTACGTCATTGGTCCATGACCTCCGGCTCCTCGTGGCATGGCCGGCGTTCTGTTAGGCCGCGGGCGGTTGCTGGCGGGTTTTGCGGGGGACGAGTGCGGCGGAGGCCTCGGCGGTGCCGCGGGCGAGTTCGGGCAGGATGTGGGCGTAGGTGTCTGCGGTGATGGTGATGCTGGAGTGCCCGAGCAGCGCCTGCACCTCCTTGAGGCTGGCTCCGGCGGCCAGCGCGATGGTGGCGGCGGCATGGCGGAGGTCGTGTAGCCGGATGGGTGGGAGTCCGGCGGCGTCAGCGAGTTCCTGGAAGACGTCGGTGACCTTGGCCGGGTGTACGGGTGTGCCGTCGGGGTTAGTGACCACCAGTCCCGATTCCTGCCAGGCGTCGCCTGCAGCGAGCCGTTGCCGGTCTTGGTGCTCCTTGTGCTCGGTCAACGTCTCGGTGGTGGCGTTGTCGAGGGCCACGATCCGGCCGGAGGCTTCGGACTTGGGCTCGCCGAACTCGACCTTCCAGCCGAGCTGGACCAGCGCGGAGGAGATGGTGATGTCCTGGGTGTCCAGGTTGGTTTCCGACCAGGGCAGGCCGCAGGCTTCGCCGCGGCGAAGACCGCGGTAGGCGATGAGGTGATACAGCGGGTAGTAGGGGTGGCCATAGGCGTGGTCGAGGAACTCCCCGACCTGTTCAGGCATCCACACCATCACCCGGGATGGCTTCTTCCCCGTCTCCTCCCAACGACGAACCCGCTGGGGCGTCCACAGCAGCGCCTTGGGGCGTTTGCCGGAGGGCAGTTCGACGTAGGAGGCGGGGTTGAAGGTGATCAGCGGGACCGCTTTCCGGCCGCGTTTGAGGCGGATGGCGGCGTTGAGCGCGGCGCGCAGGGTGGCGCGGTAGCGCTGCATGGTGGCCGCGCCCATGGTGCGCATGCCGTAGACGCTGGCGCGGACTTGTGGGTCGTCGCTGGTGCGGCCTTCTTCGATGCGGTCGTTGCGTTCGGCCATCGCGTCGAACATGCCGGAGATGTGGTCGATGGTGAGTTCGTCGAGCCGGTAGTGCCCGAGGTGCGGGATCAGCCACAGTCGGAGATGGCTGCCGTAGGAGCGTTTGGTGCCGCCCCGGAGTTTCTTCCTCCCAGCAAGCCAGGTTTCCAGCCACTGCTCGACGGTGGGGATAGCGTCGGGGTCGGTGCCGACGTCGAGGCGCTTGGTGACCTCCTCGGGGGTGGGGAGGGGCTCCTTGGCGCGCAAGGCGCCGTCGATGAGATCGCCGATCAGGATCCGCTCGGCCGGGCCGCGATGCGCGCCGAGCTCGACCAGATCGGCGACGTAGTCCAGTTCGGCCTGCGCTTCGGTCTGCCCGGCGAAGCCTCCGCGCCGCAGGATCCGGCGTTTGCCGTCGGCGCGGCGCGGGAGTTCGGCTTGGTAACACCAGTTGCCGTGTTCCGAACTCCAGGCGCCGCTGCGGCGTTTCAGTTTCGGGCAGGTGACGCCGATGATTTTGCCGGTGTCGGGGTCAGCACAGGCGCAGCGCTTGTAGGTGCGGCCTTTGAGCCGAGGGGAGGTGCGTGGGGGCATTGCGGATATTCCTTTCACCCAATCCGTTGGTGGTGGCAGCGGATATGGACGCTTGCGTGCACCCGGAGGGCAAGCCGTTAGGACGAGTGTTTTTCTTCCAGCCCAAGAAGTTCGGCGATGTGGGCGACGGCGACGACGTAACGGCGGCCGATGCGCGTAGCCGGAACCGGGAAGTCACCGGACTTCGCGAGCTGATAGGCCTTTGTCCGACCGACGCACAGGATGCGCGCGGCGGTCAGCAAGTCCGTTGTGACGCCCAACGCGAGCAGACTCGCGCACGACCACGGCGGCGGTGAACTATCCGCGCGTGCCGGGGCGGCGAGCTGGTCGAGGTCGGTGATCGCGGGCACCTCCGGCCCGGCGCTGGTGGCGGCGGGGCGGTGGTTGGTGGGTTCTCGCCGTCGCCCGCTGCGCCCCATCGGGCCGGTGGACGGTGTGCTGGGGGCAGGACGGTCACGTCGGGCCGCCTGCGGCCCAGCTGGCGGCCTGGCCTGCCCCAGGCGGGCCGAGCTGTGCGGCACCGAGCGCGTGGTGGTGGTGTCCATCGGCGTTGCTCCCCGGGGTTAGCTGGCGAGGTGGCGCGGTTGCGCGAGTAGGCGGTGCCGCAGCGCGCGCCGGGTGTCGGTGGTGGGGTTCTGCGCGGCCCAAAAGAGTGCGGTGGTGACCAGGGCGCGGTGGGCAGGCTGCGCGGAGAGCACCCACTCGTCGGCGGGCCGAAAACGGCCGTCCTCGTCATGGGTGTTGAAGGTTTGGTACCCGGTGTATTTGAGATTCGTGAGGACGCCTGCCACGGTGTCGGGCTGCCAGCTGCTGCCGGGTGGCGGGTAGCAGTCGGGGTTGTTGTTCAGCCGCACGGTGATCTGCTCGATATCGAGGCCGGTGACCGCGCGCCAGTAGAAGATGTTCTGAACGACCGGGGCGCGGCGTGGGTCCGGAGTCAGGCGGGTGCGGGGCCGGCCGCTGGCCGAGCGGGAGCCGGACACCGTCATGGTCAGGTAGCCGTACGGGGGCTGGTGCAGGTTCCAGCCCTGGCGGATCAGGGCGGCGGTGGCCTCGTGCGCGCGCCGCGTGACGGGATGCTCGCCACCCTCGACGGCGGTGGTGTGGTGCGACGCCGGTTCCGGGTCGGTGGCGTGGCGGCGGGCGGCCAGCCAGTCGCGAACGCGGTGCCACCAAGGCCGGGGTGCCGGGCGGAGAGGTCGAGCGGTGCGTGGGATGGGCATTGTTTGTGCCTTCTCTCCAACAAGTCTTCGAGGCGGACGGCGGCGCTCGGGCGTCGTGGAGCGCCACCGAAACGCGGTAGGTTCCACGCCGGAAGGCGTGGCCAGGCATGCGAGGCGCCACCGGGTACCGGAGGCTGTTCGGCTACGGGGAGCGGCGATCTGTGCTCTGCGCGCGCTCGCCGGACAGGTCGGTCGAAGGCGGGCAGCGGTGGCGGGTGACGGCGCGGCGGGCGGCGGCCGGGCGGCGGTAGTGGCGGTCCCAGCCGCAGTCGCGGCAGTGCACGCGGGTGCTCACGCTGCCCACCCCCGCGCAGTAGGCTCCTCGTCATTGCCGTCTCGGCGATCGCGGGGAATACGTGGCAGGCCGGGTGGCGGCGCGAGTCGACGAGCTGGCGGTGCGGGCGCAAGCGAACGCCTGAGAACGATCACATCCTCGTGCGCGATCAGGTGCAGCGGCAGCCCGGCGTCGCGTTGTTTGCGGATGAAGTCTCGCTGAAAGAAGCTGCCGCGCGCGACCAGCTCGTGCTCGGCAACGCGGGCCAGTAACGCGACCGAGCGCTCCACCGGGACGAGCCCGGCGTGGATACCGCAGGCGAGGATCTGTGACGGCAGGTCGATCAGCTCGGAGTGCTCCCGCCACGGCCGCACCGTGATCGCCACGTGCCCGCCGGGGCGCAGTACCTGGGCGCAGGCGGCGAGGATGCGGGTGAACCCGGACAGCAGCCGGTGGTGGCCGATGTTGGCGAGGTTGCCGCGGTCGAGGGTGTTGCCGTAGCGGTGGTGGTACTTGTGCACTTTCCCGTCCCCGGACGGGTCGCCGGCCGTGCTGACCTGACCGTGCAGGGACGGCCCGTACGGCGGGGAGGTCACGACCAACGCCACCTGGCCCCGATACTGCGGCGGGAGCAGCGTCGTCAACTGGCGCGCGTCGCCGGCGACGACCTCACCGTCGTGGTCGTAGCCGCGGTCGCGAGCGAGCTCGAGGTTCGCGCGCGCCACCGTCACCCAATGGGGCTCGTACTCGATACCGACCGCGCGGCGTCCGGCGTCGATCGCCTCCACCAGTGTGGTGCCGATTCCGCACATCGGGTCGAGCACGATGTCGCCGGGGCGGGTGTAGTGCCGGACGGCGTGCGCCGCCACGGCCGGCAGCATCTTGGCCGGGTGCGCGGTCGACTCGGCGACGAACCGGCCTTTGCGTTGCGCTGCCGGAGAGGTCTGCGCTGTTGCCCACACCGAGAGCGGCAACTCGTCGGCCAGGCTGGTTCGCACAGCCGATGGGTCGACGGGATCGGGCGAGGCGGTGTGTTCCGAGTGAGCAGTGTCCGCGCCGGAGGTGTCGGTGTCGAGGGCGTTGATGACCTCGCGCGGGATGCGCACGGTCGGCTCGTCGGCTTCAGCGGAGGAGACCGCCGAGCCGGGAGTAGTAACGGTGGTGGGGCCGGGATCGGCCGGGGCGTGCGGCATGGTGCACCTGTCTTTCGAAACGGTGGAAGGGGTATGCGCCGCGGCGGGCGCGAGGCGGCGAGTCATCGGATCTCTGTCGCGTGAGCAGGTCCGTCTTGGGCCTGTTCTGGCGGCACGGACGGCAGGTCATGGTGGTCGTGCGGCTGGCTGAAGATCAGCAGATCCCCATGTGCGATGGCGTGTGGGGCGGGCAGTCCGCGGACCTCGGCGCGGTGCCGGGCGCGGGCGTAGTCGTCGGCCGCGGCGGGTGTCGTGGCTGGGTCGAGGTGACCGTCTCGGATGGGGGCGTGAAGGATGACGATGTGCTGGAGGTAGAGCAGGTCGGCGTTCTGCCCGGCCGCGACCATCGCACCCGTCGGGTCGACCAACCTGCCGTCGTACCAGTCACTGTGCGTGTACACGGCGAGGATGCCGCCGACGGTCAGCAGCCGTGCCGCGGCGAGCGCCACCCGGTCCAGTGAGCCGTCGCGAGTCTGGTGCGCGGGCAGCGCGGTGATGATCAGGTCGGCGGTTCCGGCAGCGTCGCCGACAGCGGTGTCGACTGCTTCGACCGGGCGTGCCGCAGCGAGCGTCGACTGCGGCGACGCCCCGGGCGCCGGGTGCGGTCGGTCGGTGACGAAGTCGGCCCAGAACGGCCGCGACGACTCCGCCGGACCGGCGCCGTCGGCGGGGAGGTGGACGATCTCGCAGTCGCGCCCGAGTGCCCGGACAGCCTCGCGCGCGGTCGCGAGTTCGCCGGCGGCTGGCGGCTGCGTCGGCCCGATTGCGTCGGCCGGGTTCGCGTGGTCCTCGGCCGGGGTGGGCCATGGGAGCAGGAGCACCCGGGCATCGGTGTCTGCGAAGCCTGCCACGACGGTTTCCACGATCGGCACCGGCCACTTGGCGTACGGGTCGATCGGGTCGGGGCCGCAGGACCAGACCGAGGCAGGGGTCGGTGCGGCCGCGGTAGTCGCCCGGGTCCGGGTGGTGGTCGCAGTGCGCCGCGAGCGGGTTGGCGAACCGGTGCTCCAGGTGGGTGTGGCAGCGCCGGGGTAGGGCGCCCGGTCCGCGCTGCGGCGGGTGCGCGGTGCTCGAGTGGGTTCGCGTCGGGCCCGTGGGCGGTCGGCCGGGGGCTGCGAGCGGTGGGTCATGAGAAGCCTCCTGAGGAAAGGGCGGCCGGCGCGGTGCTGGCCGGTGGTCGTGCTGTCGCTGACTAACTCCGGAAAAACGGCCTCCCGGGGACGGCACGTCGGCGAAAAATTAAAAAGTCACCGCGGACCACATTCCTGACAGTCAAGCTGTCGAGGGTTTCAAGAAGAGAAGCGCGAGAGCAGTTCGCGCATTCGAGGTCATGCCTCCAGGAAGCCACGCGACCCACTCCGGAGTCCAGAACAAATTTCTTCGAAGCCGCAGCCCGCAGAGGCGCCTCAAACCCCCAACGCGACACAGGGCACGTGGGGTGCCACCCTCCCAGCAGGGGCCGACGAGGGCGTTCAATGCAGATCAGAGTGCATTTCAAAGATCAACCAACGGAGGCGCCGACAGCCTGCCGACGTCATTTTGCCGTGGTCATTGAAATTCACATGCTCGGCGATGAGGCGCTTTTGGGGCGCTCTTGAAATGCTTTTGGTGCGCCCGTGAAACGGTTTGGTGGCGCTTTTGAGGCGCTGCGGATGGCTTCCTTGTGGTGCTTGCGATTCCCGCACCATCAGGAGAGCCACCATGGATTTGTCCTTGCCGGAAAACAACCCCGACGCCGGTGTCTCCATTCGCCGCACGCCCGCGTATCGCGGGGACCCGGGCGTATTCGACGCCGCGCGCACCACGTTCGACTGGCTGGTGACCGGGCCGCACCCGGTCGCCCTCGACGGCCGCGACATCCCTGGGCTGCCACCGGTCGAACTGCCGCTGGACGAACTCGGGCGGCTCATGCTCGCCAAGGACTGCACCCAGGACACCCGCGACACGGTCTGGGCGGAGCTGATCACCCGCTCCCGCCGTGAAGCCGGCGCCTGGACGGTGGCCTGTGTCGGGCTGGCGTTGCCGGTGCTATTGCCGATCGCGGCGCGCCTGACCCGCCGCTTCCGCGGCGAGGTTCACGACATCCACTCCGCGGTTCTCGACGGCTTCCTTAGCGAAGTTTGCACAGTCGATCTGACCCGTCCCGCGATCCTGGTGCGGCTGCGCTGGGCCGCCTACCGCGCTGGCCACACCGCCCTGCGCGAGGCGCTCGACAGCCCATCCCCCAGCCGCAGAATCGGGTACTGGTCGGCAGAGCCGCATCGCCCGCGCGGGCATCCCGACTTCGTTCTCGTCGCCGCTGTCAACGACGCGGCCATCACCGCAGACGAAGCCGCATTGATCGGCTCCACCCGCTTCGGCGAACTCTCTCTGACCGAGGCCGCGCAGGCGCGCGAGCAGAACTACGAGGCGACCAAGAAGGTTCGCCAGCGCGCCGAGGCGCGCCTTGCCACGTATCTGGCCGAGCAAGCCCGCGTTGCCGACGCGCCACCGCCGGAGCCTGCCCAGATGCCCGCGCACCCCGCGGTTCACCGGAGCTCGACTCACCGCGTCCGGCTACGCAGCGTCACTCGCACGGCGCCGGTTCTCGCGGAAAAACTTCGCCGCCCGGTGTCCTCAGATGCCGCGAAATCCGGAGTTAGAGGACGCGGGACCCGACTGCCCGCACGCGTCCGCCATCACCGCACATCCCGGCCTGCCTCGCGGCCGAACTCCGCTCGGGAGGTCCGCTCATGCGACTGACTCACCGCCGCACCCGCACCCTGCTCTGGCTGCCCGCACACCCGGGCCGACAGCACCGCAACGCCCTCGCCCACGCCTGCCCCGCTACGCGGCACGTCACCTGCAGCGGCGCCGCGCGCCCGAGTGCTCGGACCTCTCTCCATGCCTCGCCCGTGTCGCCCCGGGCGGGCACAGCGCGCCACTCGCGGCTGCTGCCGGCGCTGTGGCTGGTGGTCGCGGGGCTGCTGTTGACCGGCTCGGCCGCGTCCGCGGAGACGGTTCACATTGTCGCCTTGGCCGGCACGGTCGATGAGGTTCTCAGCAACATCCGTAAGTGGATCATGGGGATCTTGGCTGGGGTCGCGGTCGTGTTCCTGACCGTCGGCGGGCTGCGCTATCTGATGGCCGCTGGTGACCCTGGCGAGATCGAGAAGGCCAAGGGTGCGTTCAAGGCCGCCGGCATCGGCTTCGGCCTCGCGGCGCTCGCGCCGATCGTGGTCGAGATCCTCAAAGGCATCGTGGGCGGGGTGTGAACCCGATGTCCACACGTCTGTCGCGCCGCACGAGCGGAGCGTCCGCCCGCGTCCTGGCTGCGCCGCCCGACACAGCACCCGGCTCCCGGATTCGGTCCCGGCTCGTGGCCGTGCTGGTGACGGTGCTGGTCGGCGTGCTCGGGCTGGTCGTCGCCGCCTCGGCTACGCCCGGTACCGAGGCGGCTGGGGCAGGTCGTGCGCCACAGCAGCCTCCGCCGTTGCCGCTGCCGCCGAACCCCGGGTGCGTGCCGGGCACGGGCGACCCGGCGTGCATGCTGCCCACGGGCACGCCGCGCCCGACGGTTCCGGCGACGCCGCTGCCGCCGATCACCGCCCTGCCCACCCCGGCGCCGCCTGGGGCGTGCTTCCCCGGGTCGATCGCCCCGGAGTGCGGCGGGCTCGGAGGCACCCCGCCGACCACGGCGACCGTGCCCCCGCCGTGTGCGGGTCCGAACTGCATCCCGCAACCCGCGCCACCGTCCCCGACCGCGCCGGGCACCGCCCCGGCGCCTGGCCAGCCGGGCCACGGCGCTGCCGAGTGCGGCGTCTTCCATCTCGATGGCTGTGTCACCAACGCGATCACCAGCTTCTTCCGCGGGGTCGTCGAGGACGCGCTCAACCCGCTTCTGGACCTGCTCGGCAAAACGCTGCTGACCACGCCGGAGCCGAGCTCGATCCCGAGTCTGAACGGGTTGTGGACCGAGTCCTGGCACATCCTGCTCGCGGTCTACGTGATCCTCGTGCTCGTCGCCGGGTTGATCCTCATGGGCTACGAGACCCTGCAGACCCGCTACACCGTCAAGGAGATCGCGCCCCGCCTCGTCGTGGGCTTCCTCGCCGGAACGTTGTCGCTGTTCGTAGCGACCAAGGGCATCGAGCTGGCCAACGGTCTCGCGCGAGCCGTCATGGGCGAGGGCCTCGAACCCAACACCGCCTTCGTGGCGCTGACCGAGATGGTGCTGTCGGCGCTGCATGACGGTGGACTGTGGCTGATATTCATCGGGCTCGCGCTCGCGATCATGATCATCGTCCTGCTGATCACGTTCATCGTGCGGGTGATGCTGACGATCCTGCTGATCGCGGCAGCCCCGATCGCCTTGATGTGGCACGCCCTGCCACACACCGAGGGAATCGCGCAGGCGTGGTGGAAAGCGTACGGCGGCGTCCTCGCCATCCAGATCGGGCAGTCGCTGGCGTTGGTCACGGCGTTGCGAGTGTTCTTCACCCCCGGTGGGTTCACGATGTTCGGGCCGAACCTGTCCGGGCTGACGAACCTACTGCTGTGCCTGGCGCTGATGTTCGTCCTGATCAAGATCCCGTTCTGGTGCCTGGCCCCGCTGCGCTCGGGTCGCCGGTCGCTGCTCGGGTCGCTGGTGCGCGGGGTGATCGCCTACAAGACCATGGGCCTGCTCGGTGGGCTCGGCAGTGCCTCCGGTGGCCGTCGCCGCGGGCGACCTCCCGGCGGCGGTATACCGGCGGATCCTCCGGCGACGCGCGCGGGCCAGTACATGCTGCCGATGAAGGTCCGTCGTACCCGCAACCCGGCACGGACCACGCGGCGCGGCTGGGACGACCCAGCCCGCACGGGGACGGATCCTCAGCCGGGGCCGGGCCAGCTGTCGCTGTTCACCAGCGACGGGAATACGGTCGGCCCGAACCCGCGGGCGCTGCCACCGGACTCGGTGCCGAACGCGCTGCCGCGCGACCAGCTGGGCTTGCCGATCACGGTGCGCCGGGACGCCGAGCGCACCGGGCGGCGGAGCCTGGCCGACGATCTCGCCGCCGGGCGCGCGGCTCCGGCCCCGGTGCGGCAGTCGGGTCTGCTGACCAGTGACGGGCGGGTCAACCGCAACGCGCGTCCCCCCGCGCGCCTGCCGCGCGCGCTGATCGCGCCGAGCGCGGGGATGCTGCCGATCCACCTGCGCCCCACGCCTGCGCATCGGGCGCGGCACTCGCTGGCCGACCACCTCGCCTCCCGCACCCATGTGGCACCGCAGACCGGGCCGGGCCTGATCACTCCCTCCGGGCGAGTCAATCCGGCTGCCCGCGCGCACCGGCGTCCGCCCCGCGACGCCTACACCGGCAACCGGCCGTTGGCCTCAGGGCAGTACCCGTTGCCGCTCGGCGTGCAGCGCCAACGCAAGCCCGCCCCACCGCCCGCGCAACTCCAGCCTCGACGCCCGGCCGCAGGGACCCAGCTCCGGCTCCCGCTCGATCTGCCGCGCCGCTCACGCAAGCAGTAAAGGACCCATCGTCATGTCGAACCCTGTTCGTATTCCCGCCGATGTCGACCGCCCGGACCGTGTCCTCGGCCCGCTCACCGCGCGGCAGCTCGCGATCCTCGGCGTCGCCGGACTTCTGCTCTACGCCCTCTACACCCTCACCCACAGCGTCGTGCCGCTGGCGGTGTTCCTGATCCTGGCCGTGCCGGTCGGTATCAGCGTCACGGTGCTCGCGCTCGGGCGGCGCGACGGCATGAGCCTCGACCGGCTCCTCGTCGCCGCGATCCGTCAGCGTGTGGCCCCTCGCCGTCGGGTCGCCGCGCCCGAAGGTGTCCGCGCCGCCCCGGACTGGCTCACCGAATACAGCGCCCGTGACGAGGGTGTGGCCCCGGTCCCGTTGGAGCTGCCCGCCACCGGCGTGAGCGAGACCGGGGTGGTGGATCTCGGCGGCGACGGGCTCGCGGTCATCGCCGTGTGCTCCACGGTGAACTTCAGCCTGCGGACCCCGGGCGAGCAGGAAGCACTCGTCGCCTCCTTCGCCCGCTACCTGCACTCGCTGACCGCGCCGGTGCAGATCCTGGTGCGCGCCGAACGGCTCGACCTCGCACCCCAGATCGCCGAGCTGCGCGACCGGGCCGGCGGGCTTCCCCACCCCGCGCTCGAGGCCGCGGCCCGCGACCACGCCGACTACCTCTCCGACCTCACCAGCCAAGCCGACCTGCTCCGCCGCCAAGTGCTGCTCGTGCTGCGGGAGCCGCTGCGTACCGGGCCCGGCACCAGCGCCGGTCCCCGGCCGCCGTGGCGACGCCGCGCGGACGTGGCCGCGGTCGATGACGCGGCGCGGCAGGCCGCCGAGCAACGGCTGGTGCGACGCCTGCACGAAGCGGTCGACCTGCTGTCCCCTGCCGGAATCGTCGTCACCGCCCTGGACGCCGCAGCCGCCACCGGTGTGCTCGCCGCGGCCTGCAACCCCGACACCTACCTCCCACCCTCCGCCGGGCTGGCCGGGGCAGACGAGGTCGTCACCAGCACCACCACCTTCACCGACCTCTACGGCCCCGACGACACCACCGCGCCGGCACCGAGCACCCGGTTGGCCGCCCCGGCCAACCGTTCCCGCTCGGCGGGGTCGGGTCCGTGGCTGTCCGAGGACGACGACTGGGACTACGACGACGAACTCGCCGACGAAGGCAGGTGACCACGATGATCCGCACACACACCCCGCGCGCCTGCGCGTCGGCCGGGGCGTTCACCCCCGACTCGCTCTCAGTCGGCGCCCGGCACCTGGAGGTCGGCAACGAATGGGTCGCCAGCTTCGGGGTCACCGGCTACCCGCAGGAGGTCTACCCCGGCTGGCTCGCCCCGCTGCTGACCTACCCGGCACGCCTCGACGTCTCCGTGCACATCCAGCCCGTCGATCCGGCGACGGCGGCCAGCGGGTTACGCAAGCAACGCGCCCGCTTGGAGTCGTCCCGGCGGCACAACGCCCGCACCGACCGGCTCGACGACCCCGACCTCGACGCGGCAGCCGAGGACGCCGCCGAGTTGTCCCGGCGCATCGCCCGCGGCGAGGGACGGCTGTTCAAATTCGGGCTCTACCTGACCATCCACGCCCCCGACGAAGACACCCTCACCGAGGAAGTCTCCGCGCTTCGCTCGTTGTGCGCGTCACTGCTGCTGGACGCGAAACCCGCCACCTACCGTGCTTTGCAGGGCTGGGTCACCACCCTGCCCCTCGGCCTGGACTCCCTCGGTCTAAAAAGGACATTCGACACCGCCGCCGTGTCGGCCGCGTATCCGTTCACCTCACCGGATCTCCCACCGACCGACCCGACGTCCACCGCCCCGTCCGGCGTGCTCTACGGCTACAACGTCGGCTCCGCGGGGCTGGTGCATTGGGATCGGTTCGCCTGCGACAACTACAACTCCGTTGTGCTCGGCCGTAGCGGCGCGGGCAAGTCCTATCTGGTCAAGCTCGAAACACTGCGCAGTTTGTACCGGCGAATGCGGCCACCGTCGGACCACGTCGACGACGGCGGATGGGCCTCAGACGGGGTGCAGGCGTTCGTGATCGACCCCGAAGACGAGTACGCCCGGCTGGCGTCGGTCGTCGGCGGCACCTACGTGCACCTCGGCGCGGGCGGCGTGCGATTGAACCCGTTCGACCTGCCCATCCAGACCAGCGCGAGCGGACGCCGGACCGCACCGGCCGACGCGGTCAACCGACGGGCACTGTTCCTGCACACCGTGCTCGCCGTCCTGTTCGGCGCCGAGATCACCGGGGCGGAACGGGCGGTGCTCGACACCGCCATCCTCGACACCTACAACCGGGCGGGCATCACCGGCGACCCACGCACCTGGACCCGCCCCGCCCCGCTGCTGCGGGACCTGCGCGACATCCTCACCACGAGCGGGAACAACGGGGATAGCGTGGCCGCCGATCTAGCCGCCCGGCTGCACCCTTATGTCGACGGGGCGTTCAAAGACCTGTTCGACGGGCCGACCACCACCACACCCGACGGGCACCTCGTCGTGTTCTCGCTGCGAGACCTGCCCGACGAACTGAAGGCGATCGGCACGCTGCTCACCCTCGACGCCATCTGGCGCCGCGTGTCCAACCCAGCGCACCGACGCCCGCGGCTGGTCGTGGTGGACGAGGCGTGGCTGTTGATGCAGCAGCCCGAAGGCGCGAAGTATCTGTTCCGGATGGCCAAAGCCATGCGCAAGCACTGGGGCGGGCTCACCGTCGCCACCCAGGACACCCCCGACCTGCTCGCCAGCGACCTCGGCAAAGCCGTCGTCTCGAACGCGGCCACCGTGGTGCTGCTGCGGCAGTCGCCGCAGGCGATCGACGAGATCGCCGACACCTTCGACCTCGCCGCCGGGCAACGGCAATTCCTGCTCTCCGCCGAACGCGGCTGCGGGCTCTTGGGGTCGGGAACCGAGTGGGTGGCGTTTCAAACCCTGGCTTCGCGCACCGAGAATTTTCTGGTCACGACAGACCCGGCGGAACTGGCGGCATTCGCCGAGAAAGACCCTGCCCGCACCGATTCCAGCCTCAGCGAGGCGTACGTCGATCTCGGCCCAGCGGATTCCACGACCGCTCAGCGTGGCGACGAATTCGACGACACGGGCTCGGTCGACCTCGACTCAGCCTGACCAACCAACCCCTCCTTTCTCGTCATTTCGGAAGGTGTATCTCGTCATGCCACTACCCATAACTTCGGTTGCCCGGCAAGGCTGGGTCGGGAACTACCTGCGCGACCCCGGCACCTCCCTCCAACATCTGCTCGCCGCGCTGCGCGACTGGGCACTCGCGTGGAGCCCGATCGTCGCCCCGCTGCTCGCGCTGGCGATCGCGGGCGCGGTGACCGGGCGGCGGTGGTGGCGAGCCCGCTGCCAGAGCACGCTGCACCGGGACGCGCGGCGCATCACCGTGCTCGCCCCACCCACGGTCGACCCGGCCGGCGGCGCCGCGATCTGGTCGAACCTCGTCGGCCTGCTGCGCCCCGCCTGGAAACGATTCTTCACCGGTCAGCCGCACGTCGCGCTGGAGTACGTGTTCGGCGAGCACGGCGTCACCATCGGGCTCTGGGTCCCCGGCGTCATCCCGCCCCGGCTGGTCGAGCGGGCAGTGGAAGCGGCCTGGCCCGGCTCACACACCCGCACCGCCGCAGCCACGCCACCCCTTCCCACCCCTGCGGCGGGGCGACGACAGATCACCGTCGGCGGGCAGCTACGGCTGCAGCGCCCCGAGGCGCTGCCCATCCGCACCGCCTTCGACTCCGACCCCATCCGCAGCCTGCTCGGCGCCCCAGTCGGCCTCAGCCGAGACGAGCACGCCTGCGTGCAGGTGCTGGCCCGCCCAGTCGCCGGACGCCGAGTCGCGCAGGCCCGCCGCGCCGCCCGCCGGGTACACACCGGGACCTCGACACACCTGCCCGGACGGATACTCGACCTGATCACCCCAGGCGGGAACGCCACCCGCAGCGCACACACCCCCGGCGCCGGCCGCATCAGCCAAGATCCGCAGACCTCGCTGGAGTACTCCGCGCAGAACAAGGCCATCGTCGCCAAACAACGCGGCCCGCAATACGAGACCGTAGTGCGCTACGCGGTCACCACTCACCTGCCCGCCGACGCGGCCGACGGCGAGATGCGCCAAGCACGCGACGTCGCCCGCGGACGAGCGCACGCCCTGGCCTCAGCGTTCGCGCCGTTCGACGAGCACAACCGCTACCACCGGCGCCGCCTGCGTCACCCCGCCCGCGAGCTGGCCACCCGCAGGCTCGGCCGCGGCGACCTGCTGTCGGTGCCCGAGCTCGCGGCGATCGCGCACCTCCCCCTCGACGCCGAGATCCCCGGCGTCGAGCGCGCCGGAGCCAAAGCCGTCGCCCCACCACCCGGGATCGCCACCCCCGGACCGGACGTCAAACCCCTCGGGGTGACCAACACCGGCCACGCCCGCGACATCGGCCTGCGCGTGCCCGACGCCCGCCACCACCTGCACGTACTCGGCGCCACCGGCTCGGGAAAGTCAACGCTGCTGGGCAACATGATTCTCGACGACGCCGACCATGGCCGCGGGGTCGTGCTGATCGACCCAAAAGGCGACCTGGTCACCGACATCCTCAACCGACTCCCCCGCACCGCAGCGGACCGGGTGGTGCTGTTCGACGCCGACTCCCTGCACCGCCCACCCTGCCTCAACCCCTTGGAGGGCGGGGAAACCGACCGTGAGGTCGACAACCTCGTCTCCGTGTTCCGCCGCGTCTACTCCGCCTTCTGGGGACCACGCACCGACGACCTCATGCGCTCGGCCTGCCTCACCCTGCGCGCGCAGGAAGGCGTCCCGACGCTGGCCGATCTGCCCAAGTTGCTTGCGAGCGAGGCGTTCCGGGCGCGCGTCACCGCCGGTCTGACCGACCCCGTGCTGACCGGGTTCTGGCAGTGGTACGACGAGCTGACCGACTCGGCCCGCTCCCAGGTCATCTCCCCGTTGATGAACAAGCTGCGGGCGTTCCTGCTGCGGCCCTTCGTGAAGGAAGCCATCGCGGGCGGACGCTCCACAGTGGACATGGCGCAGGTTCTCGACGAGGGCGGGATCTGTCTGGTGCGGATCCCTAAAGGCTCGCTCGGTGAGGAAACCACCCGCCTGGTCGGGTCCCTCGTCGTCGCCCGCACCTGGCAGGCCACCACCGCCCGCGCCCGCGTCCCGCAACGGCTGCGGCCGGACGCGTCGATGGTGGTGGATGAGTGCCACAACTTCCTCAACCTCCCCTACCCGCTGGAGGACATGCTGGCCGAGGCCCGGGGTTTCCGGGTCGCGATGACTCTCGCGCACCAGCACCTCGGGCAGCTCCCGAAAGAACTGAAGGAAGGCATCTCCACCAACGCGCGGTCGAAAGTGTTCTTCAACGCCTCACCGGAGGACGCGCGGGAGCTGTCCCGGCACACCGCTCCGCGGCTGTCCGAGCACGACCTCGCCCACCTTGGCGTCTACGACGTCGCGGCCCGGCTGGTCGTCAACGGAGCGGAAACCGAGCCGTTCACGATGGCGACCACGCCACTGCGTGATCCGGTTCCCGGGCGGGCGCGGGAAATCCGGGCTGCGATCCGCGCACGGCGCACCGCAGCCGCACCCCGTGCAGCCAGCGAGCGCGTCGCTCCCGTGCCACCCCGGGCCAACGACCCCACCGACGCCGCGACACCCGTCGCACGGCGCCGGCCCGAGCCTCGGACGCGCAAGACCGACCCGCGCCGCGCCCGCCCCTGAATCCCGCGCTTCCGTTTATCCACAGCACTTGTCCACAGCCTGTGAAAGAGGTCCGCGTTGATCACCACCACAACCCAGCAGCACGCACTGCACCAGCACCTTCCTAGCCGGACAACCGCGCGGGCGGCGAACTCGGTCGACCACCAAGCCGCCCTCGCCACCCGCCTCACCGCCCGCGACCGATGGATCCTCGCCCTGCTCCATGAACACCGGGTACTCACCAGCCAGCAGCTGCAGGACGCCGCATTCCCTTCCGGCCGCTCGGCCCGACAACGCCTGCGCGATCTCTACCTATGGCGGGCGGTGTCCCGCTTCCAGCCGTTCCAGCAAATCGGGCGCGCACCGATGCACTACGTACTCGGGCCCGCCGGCGCCGGAGTGCTCGCCGCCGAGTACGGGCTCGAGGTCAAAGACCTCGGCTACCGGCACGACCGGGCCATGAGCATCGCGCACAACCAACGCCTGGCCCACACCGTCGGCATCGGCGACTTCTTCACCTCACTCATCGCCCGAACCCGATACCGGCCAGCGGATTCCACCCACGGGCACTCCGAGGCTGTGACGGCGTGGTGGTCCGAAGCCCGCTGCGCGCGGCACTTCGGTGACCTGGTCATCCCCGACGCCTACGGACGCTGGCACACCACCGACACCGAGTTCGAGTTCTTTCTCGAGTTCGACACCGGCACCGAATCCCTGACCAAGCTCTCCCGCAAGCTGATCGCCTACGAACGGCTCGCCGAGGCCACCGGCATCGCCACCGCGGTGCTGTTCTGGTTGCCCACCACACGCCGTGAGGCTGGGGCCCGCGGCGCGCTCGCCCAGATCCACGCCGGACTCGACCACACGGACACCGTCCCGGTCGCCACAGCCGCCGCCGACCTGCTCGACCCCCGCGCACCACATCCGAGCCCAGCCGAAACCGTCTGGCTGCCCCTGACCAGCACCTCGCGCCGCACGCCTGGGCGGTTCGACCTCGCCGGCCTGCCCGACGCCTGGCCGGGCCTCGCGCCACCCACCGCGAGCACCTACGACGAGAGCGAAGGCCCGGCCGCGGACGAGGGCGCGACGGCCGTGCGTCGACTCCCGCCACCGACGCCGATCCCGCCACCCGCCAGCCCCAACCGGATCCGCCGAACCGATCCCTAACCCACCTCGTGGAGGTGCGCTCCCGTGTCCGTCCTCGCCAAGCTCGCCGCCGCCGCGGCGGTCGTGTTCCTCCTGCCCGTCGTGATCATCGTGCTCGCGGTCGGCGGCGTCGCCTCGGTGTTCTCCAGTTCCGGTTCCGGCCAGGGCGTGTGCGCGCCGGTCGGGGCCTCGGCCACCAGCGCGGCCGGGTACGGGCCTGAGCAGATGGGCAACGCTGCCACCATCGTCGCGGTCGGCAAGCAGATGCAGGTGTCTGAGTACGGGTGGGTGATCGCCGTCGCCGCCGCGATGCAGGAATCCGGGCTGCGCAACCTCCCCTACGGCGACCGCGACAGCCTCGGTCTCTTCCAGCAGCGGCCGTCCCAGGGCTGGGGCACCCCGCAACAGATCCTGACTCCCACCTACGCCGCCACCCAGTTCTATCAACACCTGCTCGCACTGCCGAACTGGCAGCAGCTGGGCGTTTCCGAGGCCGCGCAAGCCGTGCAGCGTTCCGGATTCCCCGGCCGATATGCCAATCACGAGCGCGGTGCACGGCAGATCGTCGGCGCGCTCACCGGCGTATCGTGCGCCACCACCGCAGGTGCGGGAACGGGGGACTGCAACAATATCCAAGCACCCACGCCTGCCGCGATGACCGCGATCAACTATGCGTGCGGGCAACGGGGCGTGCCCTACCTGTGGGGAGGAAACGGAGTACAGGACGGCGGGTTCGACTGCTCCGGCCTCACCAAAGCCGCCTATGACGCCGCCGGAATCTCCTTACCCCGCACCGCGCAAACCCAGTATGCCGCAGGCCCACGCGTCCCTGCTGGACAACCACTGTTGCCCGGCGATCTCGTCTTCTACGGCGCACCAAGCAAAATTCATCACGTTGGCCTGTTCATCGGCAATGGGCAGATGGTCCACGCTTCAACCTGGGGACAACCGGTCAAGATCGCACCGTACCGCAACGACAAGGGCGACGACTACCTCGGAGCCACCCGCCCATCCCACTAGGTTGCAGCGCCTCGAATCCTGACGGTGCTGTCGCGGATCTCGTCATGGCACCCGGCTCTTGGTTGCCGTCAAGCTCGACTACCACCGATACGACAGCAAGCAGCCTTAAGGTCGCAAGAAGGCGACGGTGAATCGCAGGACGTGTATTCCCATCCAGAACAGAACAGGAACCGGCGCGGCCCCGAGGAATATCGACAACCAATGCGCCTTCTTGGAACGACAGGTTGCGTATATCAGGTAGACAATCGCGGCATTGTTGATCGGGATCAGCACAATAGTCTCATCAACGCGACCGGGAAGCTTGTTGACAAGCAGCAGCACCAATTCGGCGACGAACACTCCGCAGAGTGCACCACAGCTCAAACTCGCCTTCCGCTGGTCTGACTCCACCACGGAGCGGGTCAATGCGGCGAGCATGGGAGAACCTACGATGCCGACGGCCAGCCACACGACGATGAAAAACATGGTGAAGCTGCCGTCGCCAAGGTATGCGGCCGCGTAGTAGCCCGCGCAGATCGCGACAGCAAAGGCCTGCGTCGCGAAGACGCGCAACCAAAACCCATGCGTGTCGCGGTTGAGGAGAAATGGAAGCAGAATGAGGAGATAAGGGCCGAACCCATTGCCCGCCTCTGCGACTGCCGGTGACGCATAGTCCACAATTTTGGACAACGCGCCAACCGGCAGTCCGATTAGCACCAACGTCGCGATGACTCCCCAGGGGCGTCGATTTCGACGCCCCTGGAGAGCACTATCAAGCGAATTGATCATGCCTCAACTTAGCACTGGTGCCAACACTCCCAGTGGCCGACTTTGGCACCTTCACCGTCTGGAACCAGACTCCGGTTCCGTGGTTGTACGTCTGCTTGCCACAGCGAATGAATTAACCGTGCGTTTCCCAGGTAGCCCAGAAGTACGCTCCCGTGTCCCAGGTATCGCCGACGCTGCTGGCAGCGCGGCAGGCGTCCGAACGGTGGTGGTTGTCAACGGACATGCGCGCCACGGGCACAAAGTAGACCCGGGTGGTGTAACGAATTCCCGTTCCATGTCAATTGAACGCACACACAAGACGGTCGTCTTTTTTGGATTATCGCTTGACATGGAGGCGGCTACGAAGCGTCCATAGTCGTGTAGCCCGAACCACCGGATGCGCACCGGCGGGTGGGCGCCCCTACCGGGGCAGAAAATTCAATCCCCTGCTACGTATGGAGATTCGTCATGTCCCGCAACACCAAGAAGTCCCGAACCACCACCAGGACCGCACCCACTGCCGATCGAGGTCTGCACGTGGTCGCTGACAACGACGGCCCGCCTAACGGCAAGCGGACCGCCGACGACAAAGTTTGGACCGCCCTACAAGACAACCCAGGCGCGACGACCGCCACAGTCGCGTTGACGGCCGGGGTCGGTCGTTCCACCGCCGCGAAACTCCTGGCCCGCTGGGACGACGAAGGCACCGTCACCCGAACCCCGGGCGAAGGCCAGCGGTCGCCGGACACCTGGACCATCCCCGCGTCGGGCGGCGACGACACCGTGAACCAGCCCGCTGTAACGGATACGGCTTCGGGCGCGTTGGCTACAATCGGAGACGACGATGCGCCCGCCGACAGCGCGCCCGACGCAGACACCGGGATTGTTGAGGAGAAACCGTCCGAGGCGCCGAGCGCAGCGGCTGAGGAGCCCAACACGGCCACCGATACCGGCGATGCGGACCCCACCGTCGAGGATGTTGCCGACACACAGGCCGCGCCTGCCATTAGCGACGAGCAGCAGCCCGCTGATTCGGCGGCCGACGCCGAGTCCGCCGCTGCGGCAGTGTCGGAGAAGAAGCAGCGGCTGCCCAAGGGCGGGCTGCGCGGCTTGGTGGAGGACTACCTGGCCGAGCACCCTGATGACAGCTTCGGCCCGACCAAGATCGGTAAGGACCTCGAACGGTCCGGCGGCGCGATCAGCAACGCGCTGGACAAGTTGGTCGAGGATGGTTACGCGATCAAGACTTGCGAGGCGCCGAAAAGGTTCCGGTACAAAAAGCAGACCGCCGACACCAAGTAGCCCCTTGTAATACCGGCCCGGTGATGCGTTTATCGCGTGTCGCCGGGTCTGCGCACGTGGCAGGACGGGGTGAGCAGGCCGTGATCACGACCAATGCCGTAGCCGAATAGGGTGCGCTGTGCGCCGCCCACTCCCCGGCCAGCCGATTCCGGCTCCGCCTGGTCGTGTTCCGCAGCCGCCACCGCTCCCGCCACGATGACCAAGGACAGCCTCCGCACGATGAAACAGAAGCACACATTCACCCTCGCCGCACTTGGCTGCATCCTGCTGACCGCGACAGCCTGTGGCGGTGCTCCCAAGGAGTCACCAATGGACCGCAACCAGCACAAGCAGCAGCAGTTCGCCGAACTCGTCCAACGGCCCGACATCGATCAAGCCACCGCACGGTACAGCGAGATCTCAACGAAGATCCGAGATGCGTTGTCAGCAGCGTTCCCCGCGTTGAAATGGCAGCAGACCACCCAACTCGCGGGCGCCGCCTGCGGATCGGACTACCCCGGACTCGACGCTGACGGCGAAGTGCGGGGGCTGCCGAACTGGATGGCCGAGGGCAACCTGCCAGATGCCCAATGGGAGCAAGCGGTCTCGATCGTGCGAGACGCCGCACGTGGCTACGGCTTCGACGGCGGCCAAGTCGTCGTCAACCGGCCCAACGATCACGAGATCGACTTTCAAGACCAGTACAAGGCCGAACTCAACTTCGGCACCGCGGCCAACACCACGCTGCTGATCCGTACCGGTTGTCACCTCACCACTCAGGCGAAGCAGCGTGGCCCGCGATAGAAGTCGGTCTTGGACAGTCGTGTTCAGCTCCACGGCGGCCGCGCAGGGGCAGTGCCGTACGGCGGGATCGGCAACCGAGACGCGGGCGTAGGGATCGGATGCGGGCTGCCCGAACGACGCGCGGGACAAGAGTCGACACCAAACCTAACCCGAGTCATCATCGCCGTCGGCGAAGAGCAGTTCACCGACGAACAGACTGTCGACCCCGCCCTCGCCGAGTTCGCCGCTGAACTCGGAATGCTCACGCTGTCCGGCCGCATGCGGACCTGGCCGATCCGCACTCCAGCGTGGAAGGCCTTCCCGCCCGGTCTCATCCGAACGAGAAGACCTTCCACCAGCGGCGAACGAATCCTAGTAAGACTTATACAACCTCAGAGAATAGACATGGTCATTGCACTCCCAAGGAATGTTCGTGTCCCACTGAAAGGCAAAACGTCCACAGGTCTCCCGATATCCCGTTTCTCGGTAAATCGTACCGCCGTTACACTGAGCATACGTCCTCAGGGACGAGATTCCGCGCACGGATTTGTTGGCTCCCCTAAGGTCGGAAAACCCCCACCCCGCACTATCGCATTCAGAATCGGCAACGAGATCAGCTCTCCAGCCAGCACCCTGCGCGGTGTTCTCGTAGACGTGCGCGAGTACAATGCTGGCGCGCAGGGTAGACCTTTTTGCTTGCGCGATTTCACGAGTGGGACCACATGAATTGTCGACC
This sequence comes from Amycolatopsis sp. NPDC059657, assembly GCF_042734395.1. NCBI lineage: Bacteria > Bacillati > Actinomycetota > Actinomycetes > Pseudonocardiales > Pseudonocardiaceae > Amycolatopsis > Amycolatopsis sp. NPDC059657. The sequence continues at coordinate 107,439 of NZ_JBHWEB010000016.1, forward strand.
GTCGTCGCCTCGGGACTACCAAGGGTCAGCCGGGCAACCGTAATAATGCAGTACTTGCCAGCACCGGCAGCCTGCGCGGATACTGGTAAAACGGAGAGCATTCCAGTAAGCACGACTGCCACACTCAGAAATCGACGAAATCTTGACCGCACGGTTTCCTCCCCAGGAACTGTGTCAGTGATCATCGAGGCACCGACTTTGTCAGGAGAAGCGGCGCCCGCGCTACGGCCAATCAGGTGATCCACATATATGAATGACTTCGCACGTCACCGCGACGCGACTGCAAATTGCACCCCGTGGCAGCAATCATCGCCCAAGAAGCGGGAGCAAGTCCGGGTGCGGCTGGGACAGGTTCGGCTGGGGCATCTGTCCGACGGGCAGCCGGTTCATCTGTCCGATGCTGATCGGTCCGGTGAAGTCAATTCCGTACGCTTCGCCTCGTGTCACTACGATTTCGTGGTCTTCGGGGCTGATCCCAACGCCGATCACCGCGATGTAGGACTCGGGCAGGTCGTTCGTGATCGCGAGCCATGCGCCGGCGAACCGCAGCAATGCCGCGGATACTCCGACGCCGGCCACTGTCCATGACACACGAGGCCAGACCTCAATCTGACTAGCCTGCGACTCAAGATGGGCACGGACCCTGTGCCCCAGAGCGGAACGTAGTTCTGGCGGGCTGCCTGGTTCGACAACGTTCATCAGCTTGCCGATTGACCTGCTCAGCGCATCCCGACCCGGAGCACCGCTGGCATCAGCCGAGGCCACGCGCGGCAGGGTCCCGATGAGAGCTGCCTCGCGCCCATCGTGCCCTCGATGCCCTAACCAGACCGGAGAGACCGGCGAGTTGTCAACCGACTCCAACCATTGCTGCCCCTCAAGAGCCTTCAGGTCATAGACCTCGAATGCTAGTGACGGTACCGCCTGATCTGTCAGTCCCATCCGTTCAGCCACGTTTCCGCTCCCAACGCTGTGGTTATCACGGACCCTCGTCGGTCCGATACCAGCAGGTTCCGAACTTGATCTCAGGCCCAGCAACATGGTGCGTCTAGATCATCCCACACGAGACGGTCGTCTTTTTTGGATTATCGCTTGACATGGAGGCGGTGACGAAGCGTCCAGCTGCACACCCAAGGCGGCTATCTCTCCAGCCGGACGGTGTAGCGGTCGGCCGTCAGCCACACATCCTCCAGAACCGCCCTGACAAGCTCGGCGGTTCTTCGCCACTGTCCTCGGTGCCGGAGCTGTCGTCGCGCACGCCCCACTCGGCGCTCCAGGACACATACGTGTCGGCCCGGGTCGTCGTCGAACACCATCCGGTTCAGCTCGATCTCCGCGATCCGCTCCCGCTTCGCCGCCGTGACGGGTGCTGCATCCAGCGGACGTGGGCCCGGTCCGATGGCGACCTTAGCCTCCTAGGGTTCCCGGGCACTGCTGCTGACGCGATTCGCTCATCCCAGCAGTATCGATCCCGTGTAGGCGCGGACACGGGTGCAACGCGCCGAATGGCCGGATCCGACGGAGGCCCCGAAGGTCAGCAGCAAGCCGCCAATCGCGCGGTGCCGGGAACATCGCAAGCAGCACGCGCGTTCAAACTTGGCTGGTTCATTCCCGCTGCCCCGTGGAGGAAAGCCATAAACGCCGAGCCGTACGTTCCGAACCTGAAGACGCTGCGCGAAAAGATCGACCAGGACACGATCCTTCTGGCTTCCCTGAACAAGAACTCCGACGCCTATCGCCGTTTGCAGACACGCATCACCGACCAAACCACCCAACTGCTCGACGGCGAGGACACCCTCGAAAGGCGACGCCAGCAGTTGGCCGCCGAGGAAGCCATCAAGGCAATGCCCCGCCCTGCAACCGAAGCGAGCGCGGCCGCCTGGACAGGGCTGTTCTTCACCGTGCCCGGCCTGCTCGTAGGGTACTTCGGCTGGGGCACGTGGTGGCTGCTCCTGGCCGCTGCCCTGCTCGTCTTCGGCGTGCCCAACCTCGTCGACGCCATCAGGCTTGCGATCAAGAACAGCTGACCGCACCCGAGAATCCGATCGAACGTGAGTGGGGCCTAACGCAGATAGCGCGGCAGGCCCCACTCACGTTTCAAACACGTCCGGTCCAGTCCACTCCTTATGCCGGGACCGGGGTAAAGCCGAACTCCCGCAGTACGCGGCCGTTCTGCGCGTCGTTCCACGCCGCCGTGATGAAATCGAGCGCGTCCTCCGGCATCGCGGTCGGGTCGGCCCAAACCAGCTCGGTGCACTTATGCGGCTCGCGGATCTCCGGGCTGCCGTCCCACGATCGGGTGGTGAAGAAGATGTCGACCCGCGGTTCCTGGGAGTTGCGGAACATCGTGCCGCCCGGCCGCAACGCTCCCGGGTCGAGAACGATGCCGAGTTCTTCCGCGACTTCGCGCACCGCGCACGCGGTCGGGGTCTCGCCGAGGTCGACGTGCCCGGCCGGAAGCCCGAGCTGCCCGTCGGCGTAGCCGCTCCCGGCGCGGCGCATGAGCAGGATTTTTCCTTGCTGGACAAGGAAGACGTGCACGGCGAGGGGATAGCGGTCGTGCTTGGTGTCGAACACGTACTCCTGCTCGGGCACAGGGAATCTCCTCAGCTGGCGGTGGCGAGGGCTTGCGGCTGGACGTCGCGTGATCCGTCGACATACACCGTAATGCCCTTGCACCCCAGCTCGAACGCGGCGGCGTACGTGTCGTACACGTCGATCGAGGACGCCGAGGCGGGCAGGTTGACCGTCTTGGACACCGCCTCGTCCACGCAGGCCTGCACCGCGGCCGCCATCGCCAGGTGCCCGGCCGGGCTGATCTGCGTCGCGGTCGCCAGCACCGCCCGCAGCCGCTCGGGCAGTGTCGGGTCTGCCGGGAGCCGTCCGTGCGTGGAGACGAAGCCGAGTATGTCAGTGCGTCCGGCTGCATTCAGCGCCGCGACGACGTCGGCGCGCTGGTGGCCGGGCAAGTCGTCGGAGAGCCGGAACAGCGGCTCGATGCCGGTCGAGGCGCGCACGACCGGCGCGGAGCGGCCGGTCGGTGGGACGGCGATGGTGGAGGAGTTGCGCAGCAGCCCGGTGGTGGCGATCTCGTCGGCGAGGGCGGTCCAGTCGCCGCGGGTGACGCTGTCCACCTCGAGGTCGGCGAAGCGGCGCAGGAACGCGGGGTCGGCATAGCGGGACCGGCCGCCGAGTACGGCAGGGCAGGCGCCGCGGGTGCGGGCGAGGTCGACAGAGGCGAGCTTGGAGGTGTAGTTGACCAGCGCCAGCACCTCCTGCGCCAGCCGCCGACCCTCGACGCTGTCGTACGGGAGCCCGGCGGCGACCAGCAGGTCGGCCAACCCGCACATGCCGACACCGATCTTGCGTTTGATGCCCATGACCTGTGCCGACAGCGGCGACGGGTAGTGCGCCAGGCTCGCCTCGATCGCGGCATCCAGCGCCCGTACCAGCGTGCGGGTCGTGTCGGCCAGGGCGCCGAGGTCGACCGGGACCCTGCCGTCGCCGGTGTAGAAGCGGCCGAGGTTGAGGTACCCGAACTGGCAGGTCTCCCCGGCGATCAGGCCGACCTCCGCGCACGGCGCGGTCGAGACATACGCACCGGCCTCGGGGGTGGGGTTGGCCTCGTTGAGCCGGTCGGCGAACAGTAGGCCCGGATCGGCGCAGGCATGCGCGGCCTCCGCCGCGGCGATCAGCAGGTCTCGTTCCCACCCGGCGCCGCCGAGCGCGGCGCGCATCTGCACGTCGGTGACGAGCAGCGAGATGTTGAACTTCCACGCCTCGTCGCGGGCGTCCGCGCCGACCTTGCAGCCGATGAACTCTTCGGCGGCCGGGTGGTCCAGGGACAGGATGGCCATGTTCCCGACCGGGCGGTCCTCACGCCCGGAGTTCGCGCCGGTGACGGCGATGTCGTTGAGGTAGCGCAGCACCCCGACCGGGTCGTCGAGCTCGTCGAGGGCGAACCCGGTGCCCATCCCGGCCCGGTGGTAACCGTCCACGATCGTCTTGACCTGGGCGAGGTCGCCGCGCAGATCCACCGGCGGCACTGCGCACGCAGCCAGCGGCCGATCGAAGTGCCGCCCGGCGTTGGTCATGATCGGGGTGGAGAACACGATCCGTTTGGTATCCAGCGCCCAGCCGAGCCGCTCGCCGAACGCGGCCGCACCGGCCGGGTCGAAGCGGCTGTCGGCGTGCTCGAGCGTGGCGACGATGCGGGTCACCATGTCCTGGGCGGTCTCATGCTCGGAGATCATCCGGCCGGACCGCAGGTATGACTCCAGCTGCGGGCTGGTGTGGAACGTCGACTGGTACATGACGGCAAGGCCCTCCTCGGGTGCGGATCATCAGGTCCTTGTCACACAACCGCCGACGATCATCGGCGGGCAGAGGGATGCGCGGTCCCCGCGCGTGGTGTGCACGTCATGCACATTCGTTTGACGCGCCGGAAAATCGGTTACGGTGAGATGGCTGAGCTGGAGGTTTCCGGGGAGGAGTCCGATGCCCTCGACCGCGCACCGCGGGGTCGTCTCGGCCCTGATGAGCCAGCACCACACGCCCGGTGAGATCGTGCGGATCGCGCGGATCGCCGCCGGCTGGAACCAGGCCGAGCTCGCGCGCCGCTGCGGCTACTCCCGCAGCCAGATCTCCCGCTGGGAAACCGGCAGTTCCCCTCTGCGTGACGTCGAGACCCTGCGTGCCCTGGCGCGGGTGCTGTTCCTGCCGGTGGAGGTGTTCGGGCTGGCTCTCGCCCACTCCGCCGGGGTGTCCACCAGGCATGAGGCCTCGCCAGACCATAGGGTGAGCGGCGATCCGATGCCCGTGTGGGAGGAGCAGGACCCGATGCGTCGTCGCACCTTGCTCGCGGGGATGGGCGCCCTCGCCGGCAGCGCGGTCCTCGGCACCCCCGCGAACTCGGCCGCCGCCGCTGTGGCCGACCCGATCTCCGCGTTGGAGAAGGCGCTGCTCGCCCCGCCGCTGACCGCAGGCACCCCTGTGGAGGTAGCGCGGCTACAGCAAGCCGTGGCCGTCGCCCGGTCCGTGTTCGCGTACGGGCGATATGGCGAAGTCGCGGCGCGGTTGCCCGGCCTGATCGTCGCCGCGGCGGCCACCCGCGCCGATCCGCTCTCCGGCGACCACGCCGACGCGGCGCACGCCCAGCTCGCCGAGCTCTACACCCTGACCACCGACCTCGCCATCAAGACCGGACACGACCGGCTCGCCTGGACCGCCGCCGACCGCGCGTCGCAGGCCGCCGACGCCAGCGGTGATCTGCTCACCCAAGCGACCGCGCGCCGGGTCTGGGCGATCGTGCTGCGCCGCGCCGGACACGCCGACACCGCCCAGCAGCTGGTCATCGACACCGCACACGCGTTGCAGTCCGATCTGCGTGGCCCTGAGCAGCTGTCGGTGTTCGGGTCTCTGATGGAGACCGCCGCCTACACCGCCGCCGCGGACGGCGACCGCGACACCGCCCGCACCTTCATCGCCGAAGCCGTCGACGCCGCCACCCGCCTCGGGGTCGATGGGAATCACCGCTACACCAGCTTCGGCCCCACCGGTGTCGGGCTGTACCAGCTCAGCATCGCCCGCGTCATGGGCGATTCCGGCGCCGCGATCGAGCACGCCCGCCGCATCAACCCGGCTGGCATCCCGAGCACCGAGCGCCGAGCGCGGTACTGGGTCGACGTCGCCCGCGCCTACCACCAGTGGAACAAACCCGAGCAGTGCTACCGCGCGCTGCTCGCCGCCGAACAAGCGTCCCCGGACGAGGTCCGCTACCGCAAACCGACCGCCGCGATGACCACCACCCTGCTGCGCCACCCCACCGCGCAACGGCTTCCGGGCCTGCGGAATTTCGCCCGCCGCACCGGCACAGCGGTCTGACGGCGATACCAGGAATCCGCATTTCTGTCGGCGCTACCTGAGAAGATGCGTTTCCTTCGGTTGTGGGTTGGTTGCGACCGTTCGACGGGGCGGTTAGCGGGTGGCGCGCAGGGCGGCGGTGGCTGCCTGCCCGATAGCGCGGGCGGTGGCGGTGGGATCGGTGAGCGTGTGCACGACGGCCCCCGTCATCGGGGCTGCGCTGGGGTTGTCGGGTTTGATCCACAGAACCGCGCATCCGTTGGCGCGCAACCGATCGAGCTGTTTCTGCCCTTGCTCGTAGCGGTCGTCTTCGAAGATGCCGTCGGACACGATGACCAGCAGGCGGGCGGCGTCGGGGCGGGACAACCCGAGGGCGCCGTCGAGCGCGTTGATCGCGGTGTCAATGTGGTGTTTGCCGCCACCGGTGCGGAATTCGGTCACCGCACGGGGTGTGGTTCCCGGGTGCGTGACCGGGAGGACCCCGTAACCGAAGATCACCGTGGCGGTGGTGGCGGGCACCTGGGTGTGGTGGGCGGCGTGCGCAAGAATCCACGCGGCCGAGGCCACCGGTCCCCGGAAGGCACTCATGGAGCCGGTCACGTCACACGCGATGCCGAGCCGAAGCGGCGGGGCGGGCACCGTGCGGCGAGTAACCCGGGTGAACGGCTCGGCGGTGGGCATCGCGCCCGCCGCACGTTGCGCGTCAGCGGCCAGTGCGCCCCGCATCCGCAACCGCCCCGGGGGTGTGACCGAGGTCGTTGTGGTCGCCACCCGATCCCGCACCCCGGCAGTGGTCAACGCACTGGCGAGTTGGCGCGCGGCCGTGCGTTCGGGCTGTTCCGGCGCGCGGGTTGTCGCCGTGCGGGGGTGCTCTCCGGGCCCACCCGCGAACACCGTGCTGGCGTCTTTGGCCGCTTGTGTGCGGGCGGCATCGGCGGCGGCTTGCGCCTCGATCCGTTGGGTGGCGGGGTCGGTGGGGGCGGTCTCGGCGGCTACCGCCCGGGCGACCGCGTTCGCCGCGCGCGTGACCGCTTCAGCCAACGGTGACGGCTTGCCTGTGCCGTTCGGGTCGGGGGCACCGGTGCCGTTCGGGTCGGGCTGGTGCGGCTTGTCGGGGTCGATACCGAGCACCTCGCACCACCGGCGCCCGAGCTCGATCATGGCCTCGGCGTTGTCGTCGGCCACCTTGTGTGCCACGCGCCAAATTTGGCGCAGGTCAGCCAACGTGTCGGTGCCGAGAACGTCTTCCACCACACGCGCAACCGGCGCGGTCTCGCGGTAGTTCAGCACGCCACCGTCGACGCGCGCCAACAGGAGCGCGGCGCTACGGGCAGCGTCCGCCTTGGTCATCTGTGGCGCGTTCTTCGGGTCGTTTGCTCTGGTGTCGTTGAGGATCAGGTTGGTAGCCGACGCGCGCAACCAATAGCGGTCCTGGGGGCGGCGGCGGACGTGCGCGGCTTCAATCCGCGACTCCTCCAACAGGTCCGCTGCTTCCACCGCCCCGGGCTGCGCGCCGTCGGGTGCGCGCCACTTCGAGTGTGCGGCGTGTGCGCATTCGTGGGTCAGCAAGCCCCAGGCAGTGCGGTAGCGCTTGCGGTCCCCGACACGATGCGGCGCCACGGTCGCGGGGTCGACCCCCGTGTCCAAGTGGATGCCGTTGACCTCGATCCGGTACAGGTCGGGGAAAAAGCACGCGGGGGCACCGTGACCTGCCCCGGGGGCGACGGTGACGACGAGGTCGTCCCGGTCCGCGATCGCGGGAACCTCATCCCCGAACGCGGCCGACAGGGTCAGCCATCCGGGGGCGGCGGGGAACACGGCGGCGGGTGTGGCGTCGGGTTTCGCGATCACGTGCGCGGTCATCGATCGGTCCTTCCTGGACGGTCGCGGGTGGCTAGATGCGGGCACCAAGGGCGAGTGGTTCGACGCCGGGGCCGAACACATTGCGCACCACCTCGGCCACGATGTCGCGGTCTTCCTCGGGTGCGATGCCGACCAGGTTTCCAGCGGCGGCGGTGATGCCGAGGACCTCCGCGATACGTTCAAACGCGATCAGTTCCCGCAGTTGCGGCGCCCACCCGATCTCGCCCTTCTGCTGACGCGCGGACAGGTTGCGTGCCACCCGCACCGCCCGGGGGCTGATGTTGATCTGGTCAGCGAGGTCGTAGTCGGTGGACACCCGAATCTGCGCGGAAAACCGTGACGAGAGCGCGTCGGTGAGCACTGCGCCGTGTACGCCGGGGTTGTGTCCGGCCACGACGTAGAACCCGTCGGCGGCGTTCATCTTCTCGCCTCCGTTGGCTTTGACCGTGATTTGGCGGCGGCCGTCCATCGCGGGGTACACCACCGCGAGCACGGTCGGGGGAATCAGGGTGGCGTCGTCGATGAACAACGTCCGCCCTTCACGCATCGCGGTGACCAGGGGCCCGTGCACGAACACGTAACGCCCGTCCGGGGTTTGGGTGTACTCGCCGACAATGTCGGCGACCGTGGTGTCCCCGTCGCCCTGCACGGTGACCAAATCGGGGAACGCCGCCTCCACCACCGAGGTTTTCCCGGTACCGGGTGGGCCGTACAACAGGGCGGCCACGTTCGCCTCGCGCAGCTTGCGCAGCGCGGTCACGTCCGAAAACCCCGACAGCTTGCGCGGGTGGTACATCTGGCCATTCGGACGCTTGACCGGGCCGTTGACCACCTCCAGCGCGCGACCGGAAGCGCCCGACACGGACGACGCGCGGGCGGGCGTGGTTGCGGATGTCCGCGCGGCTACCGTGGCGGACTTCGCGGCGTCGGCGGTTGTGTCGGTCGCGCGGTACCGCAACGGTGCGACCGAGGTTTGTTCCGCCTCGCCCCGCCCGGTCAGCACCGCGAGCGCGTTGCCCACCGCCCCGGACGACTTGTCCAACGTCGCCGCGATAGTGCGCGGGGTCAGTTCCATGCCTGCCTTGGTGGCGAGGACCTCGGCGACCTGTCGGCGGAGTTCGCCGTTGCGCAGCCGGGTGCTCGCCCCGCCCGGGGCGGGGGTGCCCGTTGCCTGAGTTGTGGGTGGCGTGGTCATAGCGAAGGCGTCCTTTCCAGACAGCGAGGGCGGGCGTGTCGTTGGTGGTCAGTCGATAGCGGCGGTGACGGTTGCGGCGAATATGGCCAGCGGTGCGTGGGTGAGCTGCGCCCGCCACGCCAGCAAGCCGTACGGGTCGCGGGTGAACACGCACACGTCGAAGCACGCGGCTTCGGCGTCAAGGATCGCGACGCGCGCCCATCGGTGCTCGTACCAGTTCATGTGGGGGTTGTGGGTGAAACCGCGCGCGGTCAGGTGGGCAATTGCCTCGTCGGCGGGTGTGTTCGCGGTTGTCATCACTGCCTCCAGCTGTGGCATTCGTCGCGCTATAGGCATAGCTCGCGCCAGGTGCGGTATTTCGATTGTTTCCGATTTTCCCGGCGACACAACAAACGTAACTCTGACCCGCGCCTCGCACAATAGCTTTTCGGGGCGAATTCGCGGGAATTTTCGCGGGTTTACGAACGGTTTCCACAGGTCAACACCAGTCGGGCGCGAACAGGAAACCGGGAGCCGGCAGACGGGGGACCACAGGCATAACGGGAATTCATTAATGAATTCAACAAAGAAAAGAAGGAAAGAGAAGGCGAGATACCATCGGAGGCGTGGACAGGTCGAACCGAGTTCGAAACGCCAGGCACCGCCGCCCGGCCCGATGTGATTACCTGCTTGGTGTCAAGCGTGTCTGGGACACCATTGGATCCCCCTTCAGGGAGGATACGCTGCACAGACGCGGAGTACGGCAGGATCCGGCTTATGCGGATATCGGAAGACGAGGTGTATTGGCCGGGGTATCGGCCCCGCCGCTGGCAGGCACGCTCCGCACCTGCGGCCACGAACACGGTCGCTGCGTGTGCTCGGCCGAGCCATGCCACCTGTGGTGACTTTTTCCTTGTCGCGCAGCATGTCGAAGACTCGTTGTGAATCGGCGTGTGAACAGGGCAGGTGTCAAGGTAGTGCGCGTGCACGGAGATACTTTTCTTTGCTGCAAGGGTTTCGTCGTCACCATCGACGCTAGCATCGTCACACCTAAAGGGCCTGCGGCGCGTCGAGTGATTTCGCTGTTCTCCATTGCGGGCAATGGAGTGTTTTTTCCCGGAGTGGTGGTCGTCCGGTCAGGTATGACGCCGGTCATCGGACGCCGTGCCGGTGTCGGAGATGCCGGTGTGGCGGGCGCGTAGCCGCCGGGCGAGTTCGGTCGTCTCCGGGGTGGGTGTGGTGTCGAGTTCGGTCAGCCGGGTCTGCAGCAGGGTCAAGGTGCGTGAGATGGCTTCGTGGCGGCCGAGGGTGTGTTGCAGGCGCATGATGTCGCGGTAGAGCAGCTCGTTGTGCGGGTCGAACGCGCGCGCGGTTTCCAGCAGATCGAGCGTGTAGTCGGGGTCGGTGTGCACGCGGGCGCGGGCCAGGGCCGCGACGGCGTCCAGTGCGTCGCGGCGGGTGGCTTCCCGGGCGGCGGGGAGCCAGTCGGCGTCCAGCCCGTCGGCCAGCAGGCCGCCGTAGCGGGCGACGATTTCCTCGTACGCCGCAATACGGTCGGTGTCGGTGGTCGCGGCCCGGCGGCGGGCCACCGCGTCGGCGAAGCCGCGGTAGTCGATGTCGACGAGTGCGGGATCGAGGCGGTACTGGCCGTGCTCGACGAGGAGCAGCTCGCTGACCGCGCCCGCGGTGATGTCGCGGACCGCGCTGCGGATCCGGGAGAGGATGGTGCGCAGCACGCTGGCCGGCCGCTGCGGGATGTGCTCGCGCCACAGGGCGTCGACGACCGCGTCCCTCGACACTCCGCCGGGATGGACAGCCAAGAGCACCAGCAGTTCCAGCAGGCGCGGGGAGAACCTGTCCGAGATCTCGCGCAGCTGCTCAGGCTGGGCGGGATCGGGCCGCCAGTGCAGCGTGGGTGCGCCGAAGACCGAGAACACGATCGGTGCCGGCTCGGTGCTCGGCTCGTGGCTGTCGGCAGAGACTGTGGGCGATGCGTCCGGCGGCGCGGTGCGAGGCTCTGGTTTCCCAGCAGGTGAGGGTGCGGGCGCCGCCTGCATGTCGCCGACGGCCGGACTGTCGGTGATTTCGAGGCTGTCGCTGTTCGCGCCCGGCGCGGGCGCGGCATCGTCCGAGGACACGGTGGCCGGGATGGTGGGCGGTTCCGGGACACCCTGCAGGTCGGGTTGGCGCTGTCGCGGCACGGCCGCGGCGTCGCGTAGTAGGGCGAGTAGGTCGCGGGTGGCGGTGTCGGGCAAGGTGAACGCCCGGGTTCCGCGTAAGGGCTCACCGAGGCCGGGGTCGGTGGCGGAGATGATCCCGGCACCGGTGATGTAGGCGGTGACGCCGGGTTGCCACTGGCCCAGCAGCACCGCCGCAATCCCCGCCTGACCGCCGTTGTCCAGCAGCCCCTGCAACCGCGCCCGCTCGTCCGCACCGGCCGGCGGGCTGGCGATCAGCACCTGCGGCGCGGGCGAGCCGGTCGGCCTGATGGCAGGCTCGAGCACGTCAAGGGCGGCGGTCAGGTCCTCGACCACCCGCACCGAGCGAGGAAGGTCTTCGGCCCGGACCGGGACGCCGAGCAGGCGGGCGAGGTCACCCGCGGGAATCAGCACGGTGACCGCGGGGTCCCCGGTGAGCATGGTGAGGACCAGGGCGCGGGCCGCGGCGTACCCGCCGGGCCCCACCACACCGAGGCCGCGTGCGCGAGCGAGGTCGAGCGCCAGCAACTGCCCACCAGCAGCGTTCGACACCTCGGCGTCAGGGGTGACGGCGTCGCCGAGGGCGATCTCCGGCGCCACGGTGGCCCGCGCCCCGGGTGCCGCTTCCTGCGTCCGGTTGCCGAGGACCCGCCGCCGGCCGGGCGCGAGAACTCGCACCGACCTCGATCCGCGGCGGCTCGCAGCGAGAGCAGGCTCGCGGCCCTCGTCGACCGGGACACCCGCCGAACCCGCGGCGAGATCGGGCTCCTCGGCCTCGATGCCCAGGGCGAGGTCGTCGTCGTAGTGCTGGGCTCGCAGGTGCGCCAGGCGCAGCTGGTAGACCACCGGCGCCACGGGCAGGTCGTCGCCCCGTTTCCCGCTGCCAGGCCGGTAACGGGCGTTGCGGCGGCGCCGCACGAGCACGACCGCGGCGCTGACCGCCGCGGCCAAGCCCAGGCTGACGAACACCTCGCTACCCCACGACACTCCCCCAGACCGATCCGCCCGTTCTCCGGCGGAATCCGGGTCGCCGGTCGCCGGTGGCGGAGAAGGCTTGCTGGATGCCGGAGTGTGGTCCTCGGTGATCGCCGGCGAAGCGGGAGGCTGCGGCGGTGCGGCGGGTTTGACGCTACGGCCCCCGGGTAGGCGGAACAGGTCACCGGGGTGGATGAGGTGCGGACTGGTCAGAACTCGTCCGCCGGGCTGGGCGCTGCCGACGTTGAGCGCCCAGATCTCGGGCCAGCGATCCCCCTCGCCCAAGCAGCGTTCGGCCATGCGCCACAACGAGTCGTACACACCGTTCTCGGGTGGTTTCGCCCTTTCCATCCCCGGTGGCGTGTCCTCGACGACTGCCGCCGCACGGGCGGCTAGCGCCTGACCACCTCCGCCCACCACCGAGGGTGCGGGTGTGCTCCCAGCGACGGGCGCCGAGGTGTGCCAGGCGGGACCGGTGGCCACGATCGGGCCGCGACCTTCACCGGTGGGCCCGCCGGTGAAGGCCGCCGGCGCGGCGGTGGCGGAGCGGCCGAGTACTGCGATGAGTGCCGCGCCAAGGAGAACCGCGACCAGGCGACGCACCGGACCGCTTGCCTGGCGCAGCTCGGGCCAGCGAGCGCCCCGGGCCACGTCGACCAGGCACGCGAGGACATCGAGGGTGAAGAAGAACCACAGCAGCCACGACAGACACGCCAACGCATCCAGCAGGAACCCGGCGGACATGGGCTGCATCAGCACAGCGGTCAACTCATCCACGCTGGGCAGGTGATCCGGCAGCGGCCAACCGACGAAGTGCGCCAATGCCCATGGCAGGCCGACCGCCAGGGCGAGCAGGACGACCGACGCGAGCACGCCGCGCACCACCAGGCCGACGAACCGGAGAACGGCCGTGACCGCCCACCAGATGCGGCGGGCCGTGCCCGGTGGCCGTGCCAGCGGTCGGCGCGCCGACCGCACCGTCACGTCCCCTCCCCCGCGACACCGACAGGCACATCCGCGTCAGCGCGAGGTACAGCGCTGGACTCGGGCAGTGTGGACGCCCGCCCGTCCGTCGGCGCCCTCACCACGGACGGCCGCTTACTGGTGCCGTTCTTCTCGCTGGCGGCCGACCGCGTCCGCTTGGCACCGGTGCGGGTCGGCGTTCGGGCGGTCAGCCATCGGGTGAGGTCAGCGGCCGGGACCTCGGTGAACCGTGCCAACTCGTCGACGCCGATGACGTCCCCAGCCGCGGCGAGTACGTCGCCGAGTTCCCGTTCGACGTCGCTGAGTTGCTCGGCAATCGCGTCTCGGCGCTGCGCAAGTTCGCCAACCCGCTGTGCCGTAGCGGATCGCTTCGCGCTGCGGACAGAGTCGGCCTCAGCAACTCGGCGTTCGATCTCCTCAGTCGTCGCCATCTTGTTCTCCTTCCTCGATAATGGCCGTCACGCTGCACTCGGTCATGGCTCCAGGCCCGTGACCCCGCGCTGGGGGTGGGCGGATCCGGCGCCGTGCACGGAGATGCCGGAAATCCCGACCAGACCGAGCAACTGGGTGCCCTGGGTAGCGGTGACGGCCACGGTCACGGTGTCCCCGGCGACCGTCACCGTGCCGCTCGCCCCGACTCCGGCGAGATAGCTCTGCGCCGCGGCGACCGCCTGCCCGGGAACCAACACCATGCGCCCGCTGTCTCGGTAGACACCAAGGTCAATAGCCTGTGCGCCCGCGCGAGCGGCCGCTTCGGCCTGCCCGGCTGCCTTGACCTTGGCAGCCAAAGCCAGGCCGCCGTCGAGGGTGAGTCCGGCCAGCGCGAGGATCCCGATCGTGAGCACGACGATGAAGCCGGTCACCCGGCCCTCGTCGGCTGACCACCAGGCCCGCCACCAGCCGAACCGGGCTTGCCACCACAGGCTCCAGCGCGTCCGCCGCGTGTGCCGCCCGTGGGTCACGAGCCACCTCCACGTGGGGCTGAGCGGAAGGTATCCACAGGTTCATTCGCGGTAGTGGACAAACGCTTCTCGCCCGGAACACCGAGAATCAGCGCGTCGCCCAAGTCGACCGAACAGGACACCGTCACCACCACCGTGCTACCGGGAGCCAGACCGCCACCGACATCCACACCGAGCGACCGGCAGGTGATTCCCGCCGACGACAGCGCGTTCGACGCGGTCGCGTGCGCCGCGCCCGTGGCGGCGGGAACGGTGCGTTCGATACTGGCCGCGCGGGCGGCCTGGTGCGCGGCGTCGTTGAGCCGCAGCCGGGCGTCGACGCCCCGATGGACAACCACGGCTACGAACACCAGCAGCATCACCAGAAACGGCGCCACCAAGGTCACCTCCGCCGCCACGGAGCCCCGATCATCACGCCACCAGGCAGCAACCGACCCCGGTCGGCAATGCTCGGACCGCAGCGGGCGTTCCCGCGCGCCGGACGGGCGGGTTCGGGTCAGCATGCCCGCCGCCATTCCTCGCCCGTGCGCTCCCACGGGAACGGGCCCGCATCCAACAGATCGCGGGCTGCGAGGATGTAGGCGAAAACCGCCTCGGGAATCCCCTCCATCGCCGTCACCAAAGGACTGATCGAGGGCAGCACCAGCTGCTCGAGCCACGTTTCGAGAGCAGCCCGCATGGTGACCGCGCGCAGTTTCTCCGTCCACGCGTCGGCCAACACGAGTACCTGCCGCAGGCAATCCGCGGCTCGTTCGATATCTCGATCGCGAGCCGCCACGTTGGCTTCAACGGCACGGACAGCGCCGGCCAGGTCGGCGACACCACGGGCGTCGCGCACCACCCGCCGGGCCTCGCGGGTTTCGTCCACACTGGACACTGCTTCCCAGGCGAGTCGGTGCACATGGTCGAGTTGCTCGGTGCCGAGCCAGGCGGCGCCCTCGTGGTGGCGAAGCTTGTCCGTGGCGACGATGATCTGGCGGACCGCCAGCACCACGGCGGCGGGGAAGCCCGCGACGTCCGCGACGGTGTAAAAGAGTTTGTCGTCGCGCTGGCCGAGTAACCAGTCCGCGTCCCGCAGCCAGAGCCGTTCGCCCTTCTCCCAGAAGAAGCTGACCCCGGCGAACGCGATACCAGCAGCGATCAGCACCCAACCGAGCACCACCATGAGCACGGCATCGGCCAACGCGACGGCGCCGCCACCGACAAAGACGGCCACGAAAGGACCTGGCCAGAGGACATCTCCCAGCACACGCCAGCGAACCGCGCGCCACCTCAAACGATCCGCGTCCACTCCTGGCTTCCACAGCGCTGGCTCCGCGACGGCGGTGTAGTGGTAGTCGTTCATGGCAGAGCCTTCCGGAGATCCGGGACAAAACGTTCGACCGGGCCGGCCGCTTCGGCGTGGACCGGCAACGTCAGGAACGGCACCACCGAGGTCGCGGTGCCCGAGATCCGCACAGCCGCGGACTCCGCGCTCCGGACCGAGTCGACACTGGGGTCGCTCAGTGGTCCGTGTGCGAGTTCGTCGAGTACCTGTTTCGCGCCAGCGGTACCCGCCGTGGCGGTTCCATTTTGTGCTCGCGCCGCGGAAAGCCCTTGTGACGCAGCGGCTTGCGCGATGTGCGTGGCGTGAGACCACAGCGCGAACTGCACGATCGTCAGCAGCATCAGCAAAAGCAGCGGTGTCGCGATCACCAGCTCGGCGCTCACCGCACCGCGATCTCCGCGCAGCGCGTGTCGTGCGCGGGCTGTAGGGATCCGGGGGTTCTGTCGGTTGTGACCGCCCTTTTGTCGGTTCGTTTCTGGGAAATGGCGAGTTCGGTTCCCTGTTTGGCGGTGGGGTT